>CAMNJH010000165.1 GCA_946541275.1 uncultured Prevotellaceae bacterium | reverse complement strand
CCCTTCACCAACGCTGCAACATGCTGATTTGAAATGAGATGGAGTGAAGAGTTGTTTTTGGCAGAACCTTTCTGGAAGTTTGGCACACGTATAAGAAAAAGGAAGCTGAGTATGGCTGAAAACGGGGGCGCCCCAGCAGAAAAAGGCGACGCCGCGTGAAAAAATGGCGCCTCCGTTTTGAAAAAAGTCGGCCTCCCATGACGAAATGGACATAGAAAAGCCAGAAATGGGGCTTTCGCTGGGAAGCAGGATAAGGGGAAATGTTAAAACGGGCATCGAATTGTTAAATTCATGTTAACAGCTTGTCGGGCGAGTGGCGGTGACGTACTTTTGCAACCGCAAATATGTTTCACTAAAACCCGAAAAGAAATGAGTATCCTGAATTTGTCGAAGAAGCTGCTGGAATGTAATGAATACATTGCGCAACTGGAAGAGAAGAACCGCCTATTGAATGAGAACATCAACCTGACGGCCCAAAAGCCCGACTGCGACGCCCGGGCAAAGTACGAACAGCGCAAGATGGCCTACCTGCTACCCATACGCGAGATGAGCGCCTACATCAGCAGCACGTATGAGTTTCGTCATAACGTGGTGCGCAACAGCTACGACTACCGTCTGCGACTGACGGACGATGACCGGACGACAGCTGGCACACAGCAGTGGCAGCCCATAGACGAGCGCCAGCTGAACACAATCTTGAGCAGTGTGCAGGATGATGGCAACGTGTTCTGTCTGAAGAGTCTGGTGGTACAGCGCATCAAGAGCGAGATGGCCAGCGAGTTCCATCCTGTGACGAGCTACCTGAAGCAACTGCGAGGCACGTGGGACGGCCAGGACCGGGTGGCCGATCTGGCAGCACGCATCAACTCGAGTGACTACTGCCTGAAGATGCTGCATGTGTGGCTGCGCGCCATGGTGGCGCAGTGGATGGGCAGCAATGCTGCTCATGCCAACGCGGTGATGCTGCTACTGGTGAGCCAGCGGCAGGGACTACACAAGAGCACGTTCATGCGCGAGCTGCTGCCGCCCGAGCTGCGCGACTACTACACGGACGACTTCTCGCTGTCATCGCGCGGAAACGCCGAACGCAAGCTGGTGGAGTTTGCACTGGTGAACATCGACGAGTTCGACAAGCTGCCTCAGCGACGCATGCCCGACCTGAAAACACTGATGCAGACCATGCGCCCCTCGTTTGTAAGAGCCTATAAGAGTAACTTCAACAGTCTGCCGCGCATTGCCTCGTTCGTGGGCACCAGCAACCAGCGCCAGCTGCTCACTGACCGCACGGGCTCGCGCCGTTTCCTCATCCTGGAGCCGCAGGACGTCATCAACGTGGCCGACATTGACCATCGGCAGCTCTATGCCCAGCTGATGAGCGAGGTGGAGAATGGTGAGCAGAGCTATTTCACCAAGAACGAGGAACGGCAGATGCAGCTGGTGAATGCCAGCTACTACGTGAAGACACCGCTGGAGCAGCTGTTCAGTGAATTCTTCAGAGCACCACGCCAGACCGATGATGAAAGCGAGGTGAAAAGGCTGTCGGCAGCTCAGCTCATGACGCTACTGGCCAGCCATCAGCGTAGCATACTGCGCTGCGTGAGCGAGACCACCTTCGGCACCATGTTGCGCCGCATGGGCATACCGCGCGAACATACAAACACGGGCAACCTGTACAGAGTGGTGGCATGCTGACCGAAAACCCTTCACCGCAAGAGGCTGGAACAAAACAACTTAGACCTGCGGTGAAGGGTTTTTCATTAACTCAAATGTCGGCATCTAAGATGTGACAATGGGAGGAAAGGCACGAAAAAAGCCGAAAGCACAAGACTTCCGGCTTTTCGATTCTTATTACCCGTGTTGAACCATATCAACCGTGGCAAGTGATTTGGCTACATGCCTGCAGCCTTGGCAATCCACTCATAGATGCACGAGCAAACGCCGAAGAGGACGATGCCCACGGTACAGATGGCAAGGGCAGCATTGATGGCACGACCGTGGCTGAAGGTGGGCAGTGGGTTCTCCTCCTTGATGATGTACATGGCCTTCACGATGAGCAGGTAGTAGTACAAGCTGATGACCGTGTTAATCAAGGCAATGAACACCACGAAATAGGGCCAGAAAGGAGCCTGATCCTGTCCGTTGACGCCAGCCATGAACACGAAGAACTTCGAGAACATACCTGCAAACGGAGGAATGCCAGCCAGCGAGAACAGGGCAATGGTCATGATGAATGCCAGCTTGGGATTGGTCTGATAGAGACCATTGTAGGCCGACATCTGGGTGCCTGCTCCTGCACGATGCTCGACAGCGCTGATGACCGAGAATACCGACATGTTGGCCACGACATAGACCAGGACATAGAAAGTCAGGGCGGTCTGCGAGGTGGCGGGGTCGGCGCCAATGACGGCAAGCATGATGTAGCCGGCCTGCGAGATGGAGGAGAAGGCCATGAAGCGCTTCAGCTCAGTCTGGCGGATGGCCATGAGGTTGCCAATGGTGATGGTGGCCATGATGACCACCCACAACATGGGCTGCCACCAGGCAATCATGGAACCAAAGACTTTCACCAGGATGATGGCCAGGGTCAGCGTGGCGGCACCCTTGGACACTACCGAGAGGTAACCCGTGACGGGCGTGGGAGCTCCCTGATAGGTGTCAGCCGTCCAGAAGTGGAAGGGAACCAGGGAAATCTTGAAGCCCAGTCCGCTGAAAAAGAACACCATGCCCATGATGCTGACAGGCGATGCCGTGATGGCCTCGGCCACATTGTCGAAATAGAGTGATCCGGTGGCTGCATAGACAAACGAGATGCCGAAGAGCATCACGCCACTGGAGAACGTAGCCATCAGCACATACTTGGCAGCAGCCTCGGCTGAATCCTTCTTTTTCTTATCGAAAGCCACAAGGCATGCCATGGGCACGGAGGCCATCTCGAGTCCTAGGAAGAACATGAGGAAGGAGCCGCTGCTGAGCATCATGTACATGCCAAGCAGCGTGGAGAGCAGCAGCATGTAGAACTCACCAGAGTAGCGCTTGTTGGTCTCGAGCCATGCCTGCGACATCACCACAACGATGAAAGTACCTGCGGTGAGGATGGTCTTCATGACTGAGACGATGGGCGAAGTGACATAAAGTCCACCAAAGGCCTCGGCAGGTTGGGCCATAAAACATGGCACTAGCTGACAGAGAAGCAGCGCTCCGGTGAGCACACCCAGCGTGAACGTGCGGCGCTCATGGCGGTGCAAGGCGAAATCAGCACAGAACACTATTATCAAGGCCAACACAAGGGTTGCCTCGGGAATCATATGAAGAAATTGACTGTAATTCATATCTTTTCTTTTTTAATGATTACATAACGCCTATCGACTGAAGGATGTTGCCTGTCGACGGAGAAATGACATTGCTCACCCAGAAGGGGAACGTGCCCAGGCCGGCGACACAGAAAATCAGACAGATGACGGCGACACGCTCATCCCATGTGGCATCGGTCAGCTCCAGGAAGTGCTTGTTCTCCACTTCGCCATAGAGAATCTTTCCGACGACACGGAGAATGTAAACTGCCGTGACGACTATTGACGTACAGGCAATGATGGTAGCCACCATGCGGAACGACGTGTTGGGGTCGCCACTGACAGGATCGGCACCGAATGAGCCTACGAAGATGGTCATCTCAGCAATGAAGCCCGAGAAGCCTGGCAGGCCCAGGTTGGCCAGACCGGCAATGACGTAGCCCACGGCTAGGAACGGCATGATCTTCATCAGGCCTGCCAGCTGACGGATGTCACGGGTGTGGGTACGGCCATAAATCATACCGATGAGGGCGAAGAAGAGGGCCGTCATCAGACCGTGTGAAAGCATCTGCAGGATGGCACCTGTGCAGGCCGTCTGGTTCATCATCAGGATAGCAAAGAGCACCAGGCCGCAGTGTGACACCGACGAATAGGCATTAATATACTTCAGGTCGGTCTGCACACAGGCTGAGAGAGCACCGTAGACCACGGAGATGGTGGTGAGAATCAGGAATATCCACGACAGCTCCTGAGCAGCCTCGGGCAGCAGGAACATGGCCACACGGAAGCAGCCATAGCCGCCAAGCTTCATCAGCACGCCTGCATGGAGCATGGACACGGCGGTGGGAGCCGAAGCATGACCGTCGGGTGACCATGTGTGGAACGGGAACAGGGCTCCCAGCACACCGAAACCGATGAAGATGAATGGGAAGAAGGCGTTCTGTATGCCAACGGGAATGTTGTGCGAAGTAAGGGCGATGGCGTTCACATCCATGGTGAACTCGCCATTGTTGTAGATGCCATTGAAGTAGTAAATGCCAAGGATGCCAAGGATGAGCAGAGCTGAGCCGCCCATCAGCATCAGGGTGAGCTTCATGGCAGAGTACTCCTTGTGTCCCGAGCCCCAGACACCAATGAGCAGGTACATGGGGATAAGAGCCACCTCGTAGAACATGAACATGGTGAACATGTCAGTGCAGATGAAGAAGCCGAACACGCCCGTAGATAGCAAGGTGAACCAAAGGAAGTATTCCTTGGTAAGGGGCTTAAGCTGCCAGGAAGCAAACGTACCCGTGAAGACAATGATACTTGACAGCAACAGCATGACGACAGAAATGCCGTCGACACCCACTGCATACTGGATGTGAAGGGGTTTGAACCAATCAACAGCAGCGGTGAGCAGCATCGGGGCATCATTGCCTGCTGAGCGCTGACCAATGAACCAGATGGTGAGCCAGACAGAAAGGGCCAACAGGCAGCTGGCTCCGGCCACCATCACGCCACGCACCTGATTGAGATTCTTGGCAAGCCACAATCCCAACAGCATCAGGGCGGGTATCAAAACGAATAAACTTAATATATTCATAATTCGTTATTGCGTTATTTCGTTACTACGTTATTACGTGATTACAATGCGAGCAAAAAGAGCGTCAATGCCACAGCACCCGTGATGAACCACACGGCATAGTGGCGAACATCACCACTCTGCCAGCAGCGGATACTCTCACCGGCCTCATTTGCACCCCATGCCATGAAATTGAAGGTGCCATCAACCACATGACGGTCGAACCAGGCAATGGGCGTAGAAACGCAACGGAAGATAATCCTGTGGGTGACGTACTGCCAAATCTCGTCCTGATAGAAACGCTTGTAGGCTGCGCGGTGCAGCTTCGGGAACGTCTTGTACAGACGGTCGGCAATGGGCTGCGTTTCTCCTTTATATATATAAGTGGCGAGGGCAATGCTGCACACGGCAATCACAACACTCGTGATGGCAATCTGCGTGTCGAGGTGGATGGTATAGGCCTCACCGCTGGCACTGACGAAATGGCCAAAGGGCAGGAATCCGCACAGAACGGTGACGGCTGAGAGGAAGATGAGCGGGAAGGTCATCGTCCAAGGGGCCTCATGGGGCGTGTGATGCTCGTGAGCTTCCTTGTTCTCTGTTCCCCAGAAGATACCGTAGTACAGGCGGAACATGTAGAAAGCAGTCATGGCAGCCACGCCGGTCATAATCCATCCCACAACAGGACTGTACTGCATAGCGGCGGTCAGAATCTCGTCCTTCGAGAAGAATCCCGAGAAAGGAGGTATACCGGCAATGGCCAGACAACTAATGAGGAAAGTGATGTGGGTGATAGGCATGTACTTGCGCAGACCTCCCATCAGAGCCATCTCGTTAGAGT
>CAMNJH010000164.1 GCA_946541275.1 uncultured Prevotellaceae bacterium | reverse complement strand
GAACATGCACATAGCTCACGACTGCATCATAGGCAACGGATGCATCATCGGCAATTCTACTAAGTTCGCAGGTGAGGTGGAGGTCGACGACTATGCCATTATCTCTGCTGAAGTGCTCTTCCACCAGTTTATTCGCATAGGAAGCTATGTGATGATTCAAGGTGGCAGCCGCACCAGTCAGGACATTCCTCCCTACATCATCGCAGGCAAGGAGCCTATCCGCTTTGCAGGTGTCAACCTGATTGGCCTGCGTCGCCGCGGCTTCACCAATGATGTAATAGAGACCATTCACGATGCCTACCGTACTATCTACGCCCAGGGCATCATCAAGGATGGTATCTCCGAGGCTCGAGCAAAGTATCCTGACTCGAAAGAAGTGGATTACATCTGTTCTTTCATAGAATCGTCAAAGCGCGGAATCATCCGCTAATGGAAAAAACGCTCATTGTCATCACCGGCCCCACAGCAGTAGGCAAGACGGCCCTTTGTCTGGACATTGCCCGCCATTTTGGCATTCCCATTCTCAATGCCGACAGCCGGCAGATTTACCGTGAGCTGAAAATAGGAACAGCCGCACCTACCGAAGAGCAACTCCGGCAGGTGCGGCACTACTTTGTCGGCACGCTGTCGTTGGATGATTACTATAATGCCTCCATTTACGAGCAACAGGTTACTTCACTCCTTGAAGAGCTGTTCCAAAAAAATGACTATGCATTGCTGGCAGGCGGTTCCATGATGTACATTGATGCTGTTTGCAATGGTATTGATGACATCCCCACTGTAGATGACGAGACTCGCACCACGCTGAAACGCCGATTGGACGAGGAAGGGCTGGAAGCCCTGTGCGAGGAACTGAAACAGCTGGACCCAGAGCACTATGAGGTGGTGGACCGCCATAATCCGCGCCGCGTGGTTCATGCTCTTGAAATCTGCCACTTGACAGGACGCACCTACACATCCTTCCGCAACAACGCTCGCAAAGAGCGGCCTTTCCGCATCAAGAAAATCGGTCTCAACCTCCCGCGTGAAGTGCTCTACGAACGAATCAACAGTCGCGTTGACATGATGATGGCCGAAGGACTGCTTGACGAAGCACGACAGTTGCTACCCATGCGCCATCTGAATGCCCTGAACACAGTGGGATACAAGGAAATGTTCGCGTATCTGGATGGCATCTGGACGCTCGACGAGGCCGTTGAACGCATGAAGGGCAACACACGACGGTATGCCCGCAAACAACTGACGTGGTTCAAAAAAGACAAAGCGGTCAGTTGGTTCTCACCACAAGAAAAAGATCAGATCATCAGTCATATAGAATGCAATCCATGTTAAAGAAAGCCTGGCACTATATTAAAAAGCCCTTCATCTGGTACATACATCTTTTTAAGGGAAGGCCGTGGTATATAAAGATACTGTCGACCATTGTATCCATTATCCTGTTTTTCTTTCTCTATCTTGGGGCCGTCGATGTCAACCTATTCTTCCTCTTTGGCCGTTCACCCAGCATGGAGATGGTGAAAAACACCCGGCCTCCACAGGCCTCAGAGATTTACAGTGCCGACTATGTCATGATAGGCAAATTCTTCAGTGAGAACCGCACCCCTGTACAGTATGAGGATGTGAACCCAGTGTTCTGGCAAGCCCTCGTTGATACTGAGGACGAACGTTTCTTTCGCCACAACGGCGTCGATGTTGCTGCTTTCTTTGCCGCTGCCAAGGACTACATAGTGCACCATGACGCCCGTGGGGCTTCTACCATCACACAACAGCTGGCCAAGAACCTCTTCCGCGTCCGCACTGAGTATTCCACAGGTTTGCTGGGGTACATCCCTGGACTGAAGATGCTGGTCATGAAAAGCAAGGAGTGGGTGACGGCCCTGAAACTGGAATGGAACTTCTCCAAGGAGGAAATCCTCACCATGTATGCCAACACCGTCGACTTTGGCTCGAATGCCTTTGGCATCAAGACAGCTTGCAAGACGTATTTTGGAATAGCACCCAAAGATCTGAAGCCCGAGCAGGCCGCTGTGCTGGTGGGTATGCTGAAGGCAACTACGACCTACAATCCCCGGCGGAATCCCGAGAACAGCCGACGGCGGCGCAACGTTGTTCTGGGCAACATGCTCAAGAACGGGCATATCACTCAGGAGCAATATGACTCAATCTGCCCCGAGCCTATACAGCTGAACTACAGTGTGGAAAGCATCAACGACGGCCCAGCTAAATACTTCCGCGTGGTACTTCAGGAACGTCTGGAGGATTGGTGCAGTGAGCACGAAATAGACCCTTATACGGATGGACTGAAGATTTACACCACCATCGACACGCGTATGCAGCAGTATGCTGAAGAAGCTGCATGGGCACAGATGCAGGAGATTCAGAAGAACTTTGACCAGCATTGGGCTGGCATGAATCCCTGGCAGGATGAACAATACCGGGAAATACCAAACTTCATTGAGAACCTTGCCCGCCGGCTACCCATCTTTAAGCATCTGGAGAAGCGTTTCCCTGACCAACCCGACTCCGTTTGGTATTATCTCAACCAGCCCCATGAAATGGAGTTGTTCAGCTACGACGGTCCCATCAAGGCCGAGATGAGTACCCTTGACTCACTACGCTACATAACACGCTTCATGCACTGCGGATTCGTGGCCATGGAGCCCAACACGGGCCATGTGAAAGCCTGGGTGGGCGATGTAGACTTCGACACCTGGAAGTACGACAAAGTGACCGCCTTGCGACAGCCGGGCTCAACCTTCAAGTTGTTCGTCTATACCGAGGCCATGAACCAGGGAATGACACCCAACAAATGCTATACGGACACTTATTACCGCATTGGGGGCACATGGACACCTCATAATGCCAACGGCACCGTATCGGGCAGCGGCCTGACACTTCGCTCGGCCTTTGCACAGAGCGTCAATACCATAGCCGCCAAGGTGGGCGATGACGTAGGCATCAAGAACGTGGCTCGCACGGCTCATGCCATGGGCATCAAGAGCAAGTTGGAAGAAGTGCCCTCACTGGCCCTTGGTGCCAGCGATGTATGCCTGTTGGAACTCATCAACGCATACTGTACGGTAGCCAATGACGGTAAGCACTGTGAACCCGTATTCGTAACGCGTATACTCGACCGCGATGGAAAGGAAATCTACCATGCTGATAATCAGCCGACCGATGCCATCCCCTATCGCAGCGCCTTTTTCATGCAGCGCATGCTCATGGGTGGACTCAGTGGCACCAGCTGGGCACTGCGCCAGTACATCAGCAAGCACGACGACACCGACTTCGGAGGCAAGACGGGAACGTCGAACAATCACAGCGATGCATGGTTCGTGGGTGTCAGCCCCCGACTGGTATGCGGAGCATGGGTGGGTGGAGAATACCGGGCCATACACTTCCGTACTGGTGCTCTAGGCCAGGGCGGCAAGACGGCCCTGCCGCTCTGTGGCCGTTTCCTGCGGTCAGTGTTCGACGACCAGCGCTTCAGCAAGTATCATGCCAAGTTCCCTGAGTGCAAGGACCCGTCCATCCTGCCCAGCGACTATGAAGGCGGCTATTACGTCAATCCCATTGACAGCATTGTCATTTTCAGCATTGATGACCTGAACGCCCTCGACGACGAATTTGAATTCAACGAGCTGGCACCCGCCAATGTGGACGGTGATGAACCTGAACCAACTCCAGAAGAACCTCCCACCAATAGCAATGGCAGCGAACAACCTTAACGGGCAAAAGCTCGACCTGGACAACAAGGAATGGCAGGATGCCCTGCAGATTGTTGACTTCACTCGCCGCTCTCTTTTCCTCACGGGCAAGGCAGGAACGGGCAAGTCGACTTTTCTGCGCTACGTGGTGGCAAACTCCAAGAAGAAAAGTGTGGTACTGGCCCCCACAGGCATTGCCGCCATCAACGCAGGAGGGCAAACGCTGCATAGTTTCTTTAAGCTGCCTTTCCATCCCCTCTTGCCTAACGACACTCGCTATGACCGACGCCACATCAAGGAAACTCTGAAGTACACCAGTGCACAACGTAAACTGTTGCGTGAACTGGAGCTGATCATCATCGACGAGATATCGATGGTCCGTGCTGACATCATCGACTTTATTGACAAGGTGCTACGCATCTATACGCGCAACTACGAGCCTTTCGGTGGTAAGCAGCTCCTGCTGGTGGGCGACGTCTACCAGCTGGAACCGGTGCTGAAGGAAGAAGACCGCCAGCTGCTGCGGCCCTTCTATCAAAGTGCCTATTTCTTCAATGCCAAGGTGTGGCAGCAGATGCAGCTGGTCAGTATTGAATTGCGAAAGGTCTACCGCCAACGTGACGACCAGTTCATCAGTATGCTCGACCGAATCAGGCAGAATCAGGCCACAACGCATGATCTGGAAGCACTGAACTCCAAAGTTCAAATGAGAAGCGAAGAAGCTGGCATCAGGGATGAAGTTGCAGTACAAGCCGGCGAATCCCATCCCTCCTTCATGGCCCAAGCCCCATTGCGCATCACTCTGGCCGCCCGCCGTGACACTGTGGACTACATTAACGAGCAGCAGCTGGACAAACTGGATGGCGCCCCCACCCTCTTACGCGGATGGACACAAGGCGACTTCCCCGAATCGTCGTTACCAACCCCGATTGAGCTGAAAGTGAAGCTGGGCGCCCAAATCATCTTCATCAAGAACGACAAAGAGAAACGCTGGGTGAACGGAACGCTGGGCATCATCACTGAGCTGGATGAGGACGAGGGAACTATCACGGTGCTGACCGAGGACGGCCGCGACTATGTAGTAGAGCGGGAAGTGTGGGAAAACATGCGCTATGTGTTCAATGAAAAGGAACAGAAAATAGAAGAACAGCAGTTGGGCACCTATACGCAGTTCCCACTGCGGCTGGCATGGGCCATTACAGTACACAAAAGCCAGGGACTGACCTTCAATCAGGTGAACATCGACTTCACGGGCGGCGCCTTTGCAGGAGGCCAGACCTACGTGGCCCTGTCACGCTGCACCTCGCTGCAGGGCATCACCCTAGCATCACCCATCCGCCAGCAGGACATCTTTGTGCGCTCGGAAGTGGTCCAGTTCGCACGCAAATACAATGATCCCGTAGCCATCAACCAGGCCATGCAGGAGGGAAAGGCCGACCGCCAGTACCGCGATGCTATTCATGCCTTCGACCGTGGTGACTTCCAGCAGTTCCTTGACCACTTCTTCCTGGCCATACACAGCCGATACGACATTGAAAGCCCTGTTGCCCGCCGCTATATCAGGCACAAGCTGCAAATCATCAACCTGCAGCGCGAAGAAATAGCCGCCCTCAAAGAACAGCAGAAAAAGACTGACGAGAAGTTGCGTCGCCTGTCAGCCGAATACACCCTGATGGGCAAGGAATGCGAACGGGAGCATATGACTGATGCCGCCATACGCAACTACGAAAAAGCCATTGAAGTCTACCCTGATGCCAACGATGCACGCCGACGACTCAAAAAGTTGAAAAAGTAATCGTTTGCATTCCTTTTTATTCTATGTCAAGAAATTGTGCTCCCGCACAACATTTTTTATAAAAAAAACTTTAATAAAAATTTGCAACATTCAAAAAATTTGCTTACCTTTGTAACGTTATCCTGAAAACAATCTTTTTACCTTAAAAGAACTAATACCTATTGAAGATAGAAGCGATCGACTGTGAAGCCCGTCGCTTTTGTTTTTT
>CAMNJH010000163.1 GCA_946541275.1 uncultured Prevotellaceae bacterium | reverse complement strand
TCGCTCGTGGCGCTGATGATTTGCACGGGGCCGTCGCCCTTGATGCCTTTCTCCAGTGCACGGACGGAGGCAATATTGGGCGAGCCGCCTATGTCGCCAGTGCCATAGTAGCGGTAGGCCATGCCCAGGGGGCTCTCGCCAATCTCGCGTATGAGCATCTCGTTCTTCGACAGGTCCGCGTCGTCCCAGCGCTGTGAGTAGTTGAAGCCATGCACCATCATGACGCGGCTGCCATCGATGCCCTGCCAGAGCCCGATGGTGAACGGGTACTTCTTGTTGCCATCATAGAAAGGCTTGGTGCGCCACATCAGCTTCTGAGAGGAGAACCCGATAAGCCCGCAGTGAGCCATCAGCGTGGGTTGGGTATAAGGGAAGCCGAAGCAGTCGGGCAGGAAGATGTCGGTGCCCTCCTTGCCGAACTCTTTTCTGTAGAATGTCTGGCCCAGTAGCACGTTGCGCAGCCATGACTCTGGCGAGCAGACGATGGTCTCGCAGGCATCCCAGCTGCTGCCGGCAATATGCCAGCGGCCTTGGGCTATGTAGCGCTTCAGCTGTTCGTACTGCAGGGGGTAGTATTCCTTCATCCAGGCATACTTCACGCCGCCTTCGAAGTTGAAGATGTAGTCAGGGTATTGCAGGAAGAGCCTGAAGTTCTGGTTCAGCGTTGTCCAGATGTGGTGTTTGATGGTGGCCTGCACATCCCAGTTCCACTGTGTGTCCAGGTGGGCATCGGCCACCATATAGGCCTTTAATTGCTTGTCCTGGGCCTGTGTGTTGGCAAGGGTGAGCCCCAGTACGAGTGTGGTTAGCATTTTCTTCATGTTGTCAAGTGTTTTTATGTTTAAGGCACAAAGATACTACATTTTTTTCAACTACGATGTATTATTCTCCGAAAAAACGACTTGCAACATGTTTTCAAGCGCGTATGGAGGGAGTGCTTTTTATTTTTCCCTCTTTCCCGCCATGATGATGCGTGCTTCAGCTGGTGTCGGTTTGGCGGTGATGTCGGCAGTACGCACCTCATACTGCACGCGTTCGAAATCGAATTGCAAAGTGGCACCATCGTTGCGCACATCGATGGTGACGGGAGCTCCCATCACCAAGGGCAGGTTCACGTCGCCGTGTCCAGCAGGGAATCCGCAGAGCACAGGAATATGATAGGGTGCTAGCAGGTCGTGGAGCATAGCCTCGACGTTCTCGTAGGTGAACTCAGAGCCGCAGTCGGTGAACTCGCCCAGGATGATGCCCTTGCAGCGGTCTAGCACACCGTTCATCTGCAGAATGCGCATCTGGCGGTCTATGTTGTGCATCGACTCTTCCACCTCTTCCACAAAGAGAATGAGGTCCTTGCCCTTTGTGGCATCAGCCTGCGAGCCAAGGTTAGGGGCAAAGGTGCAGAGGTTGCCACCTACGAGCACGCCGCTGGCCCGGCCCACAATGTTCTGCTTGTGTGCTGGCAGCTCATAGCGGGGCACCTGGCCCATCAGCAAGTCGCGCATCAGCGTGCTGGTCTTGTCGGTGCCGCCTTTGGCCAGGAACGAGCTCATGGTTCCGTGTATGCTCATCACTCCCGCACGGCTAAGCAGTCCGTGCAGGGTAGAGATGTCGCTGAACCCAACAAGCCATTTTGGCGATGCTTTCAGTTCTGTCAGCGTCAGCTGGTCTATCAGCTGGATGGTGCCATAGCCTCCGCGGTTGCAGATGATGGCTTTGATGGACGGATCGCTGAGTGCCCAGCGGATGTCGCTGATGCGCTCAGCCACGGTGCCAGCATATCTTCCGTCCACCACCTTGCCCACATTGGGGCCGATGACAGGCTCCACTCCCCAACCACGCAACACGTTGGCCGTCTTCTCCACGTTCTCCATCGGTGTGAAGTAAGATGGTGATATGAGAGCCACTTTATCGCCAGCCTTCAGATAGTCAGGCTTTACGCAGTTAATTACTACCAGCTGTTCAATGGCCGGTGTCTCGTCGTTGTCATCATCGCTGCACGATGTCAGCGTGACCAGGCCGCAGCATGTAAGGAAGGCGGCCAGCATCCATGTTCTTATCTGTTTCATATTGGTTTGACGCAGCAAAGGTACAAAGAAAAAAAGGAATGGCAAAGGATGACAGGCAGAAGTTATAAAAAAACTTGTGCAAGGCGTGGTAATAACGGAAAAAATGTGTACCTTTGCAGGGGTGAAAATGATGAAAGGATGATATAACTGAAATCTTTAGGGTATGGCTAAAAAGATAAAAAGAAATACTCCCATCGCCACGTTGATAAAGAATTACGTCAACAGAACGAAAGGTAAGGTGATGTCCTCGCGCAATGAGATAAAGTGGCGATTTGAATACCTTGACTGGAGAGACCAGAAGAAGATTCTCATGGCTTTCCTGGAATCAGGGAAGAAGGACCGACAGTGGGCTTATTCTAAGATGATGGGATACTGGGACGATGCATTCCAGCCGAAGATGAAGGAGCTGTGGGAGCAGCTGCACGAGGAAGGATGTGCCTTGTCGGTGATTCATTTCTTTTCTAAGGAATATGTCATGCAGCATTTGGAGCAGTTCTCGTATGACAAGAATTACTATTTCATCTGTCTTAGGTTCGCTGAGGATAAGGATTTCGTAATTGATAAGAGCAAACTGTCATCCTTCCAATATCTTTCTGTCCTGCACCAAACAGGCAGAAGTATTGGAGAAGAAGAGGCTGCCGATGCGCTCTACGGCATTGTGCATGACATTTGTGTAGGTAATAAAGATGAGGCTCAACCCTGGTTGGGAGCTGGTGCGAATACTGAGAGGGGAGCCATCATCAGTCCCATTCACTTCCTGCATGTTGCCCTTGCGTTGTACTTCCTGGATGAGCTGAACCACAGCCTCATCACTTTGTTGTTCAGGGAGTGGAATCAGGAAGTGCAAAGGGCTATCATGGAAAGTCAGGACTATCGCAGAATATGTCAGTTGGATGGCAACGATTACAGGGTGGTTGTCATCCTTTTGGCCAAGAAATACAGCTATCTGGCTCTCGATGACAAGTACAAGCTGCCCACTGACCCCGATGTGGATGAGATGCTGCCCAAGGTACTGCTACCTGAACTGGTCGAGGAAGTGAAAGTGCCAGTGACTCCCGCCGAGCTGCAGCCAGAGCCCGAAGACCCTGAGATGCTGGAGGAGATGATGGACGAGAATCCTGCACTGGAAAGGCTGGTGGACGACTTGGACCTGAGCTATCAAAATCCTGATGTGGCAAAGCTGATGAACTTGCAAGCGAGGTTACTCGATCTTGACATATTCAAATAGTCATTTATTTTGCCCTCGACTTTTCGTAACTTTGCGCTCTGCAAGTGCGAAGTTACTTGGCACTCGGATGAAAAAACAAATAAATTTGTTTTGTTCTCCACTCGTTTTTTCGTAACTTTGCAGCATGAAGAAGATTGCACTACTGTTTATTACACTGTTGCTGGCCGCACCGCTATGGGCAGATGATAATCTGGTGACTGAACAGCAGATGATGGATGGCCTGCTGGATATGCTGGCCCGTTTTACTTCGTACATGAAAGCCGACTTCCAGCTATGCCAGGAGCCGAACGATGTGGGTGAGGCTTGTGGCTGCTTCCGCTCAAACAATACGATGAAGAGCAATGAGGACGGCGTTCGCTCGAATGCCGACCTGGGCATGGTGTGCGCTTTCCTCAGCAAGTATGGCCGTGGCAAGGTGACCCTGCCCGAGGGTATCAGCTGGGCAGATGTGGAGCAGATGGCCCGCCATTCGCTGGTCTTCGCCTATAGTACCCACAAGGCGAACAGACTGAAAAAATGTGCCGATGGCCGCTATTGGGGCTCGCTTAGCCAGCGAGACCATGTGTGGGAGAGCTCCTTGTGGGCCATGTCGGTGGCTTATAGCGCCCTGTTCCAATGGGACAACCTCACGGCGCAGCAGCGCAACTACATCTATCAGTTGCTGAAGGCGGAGTGCAACTATGAGCTGGAGCGGCAGATTCCCACGGGCTACAAGGGCGACACAAAGGCTGAGGAGAACGGCTGGGAGGTGGACGTACTGGCTGCCGCTCTGGGCCTGTTCCCTGAAGACCCACTGGCACCTCGTTGGTTTGAGCGCATGCGCGAGTTTGCCATCAACTCCTATTCGCACCCCAGTGACGCTCACAACTCCAGCGTGGTCAGTTCTGACTATGACCAGCTGCGAGTGAGCGATATCTATCGAGGTCAGAACCTTTACGACGACTATACCCTGCAGAATCACAACTATTTCCACACCTCCTACCAGAATGTGGTTATTCAGGAACTGGGTGAGGCAGCGCTGGCACTGGAACTGATGAGAAATGTAACATCGGCTGTGAAAAATGATGAGCATGCTCCGGGAAATTCATCTGCTGGTCAGCATTCCCTATTCCCCATTCCTCATTCCTTGTTCTTAAACAACTGTCGTGAGGTGTGTGACAGCGTGCTCTACTGGCTGGCATTGAGCGACGGCGAATTGGCCATGCCCAATGGCAATGACTGGAGCCTGTTCCTCTATGACCAGATCACCAGCTATTCCACTATGGCCTGCTTGCAGCACGATGCTGATGCCCTCATGCTGGAACGGCGAGCCTTCGAGATGATTCGTCACCGCCAGACCACCACGCCCGACGGCTCCTGGCTGTTGCGCTCTGACATTGGCGCCCGCCGCATGGGTGTGCAGGCTCATCGCCTGATGATGACCTGGCTGATGCATCATGTGTGGCCTACAGGGCAGTTGAAAGCCTCGTCGTGGGCCGATTTCCAAAAGCGTTATCGTGAGGCCCGCCTGCTGCGCTGCCAGAACATCGTGAGGGCTTCCACGGCCGACCGCTTCACCTGCTTCAGCTGGAGCCACGGGTTGAAGAGCTACACAGGCTACATTGCTCCCCATCAAACCACCGACTTCTTGCCGCAGAGGTCGAACCTCATTGTGCCCTTCAAGGCCCATAACACAGGCAATCTGCTGGGTTGGTATGAGGTGGAAGGCCGTCGCATCAATGCCGTGCCGGTAGGAGAGCCGCGCTTCCAGCTGGATGGCGATGCCTGGGTGGTCAGCGGTCATCTGTTGGAGAATGACTCTGCCCTGGACCATCACTTTGCCATCTGGTCTACTCCCGGCAATGTGGTGATTTATATAGATGAGGTTCGCGCACGCGAAGACGTCACCATCCTGAAGGAGAAAGGCGGGCTGATGGCCATCAGTGAGGACGAGCTGACGGGCTTGGAGCGCCACTATTTCTTTGCTCCAGGCTTCGTGAACATCGACGATGCCTTCTCTATCGTTACCAGTCCTGCGAAGCAGCAGTTACTCGATGCGCCCTTCAACAATAACTCCGTGATGACGGCCCTGCTCTATGGCAGCTATGACGACCAGCCCCGTCATTACAAGAAGGGCGAGGTGGTGGATTGCCGCTATGTACTCTATTACTCAGGTGTCACTGCCAAACAGACAGCCCGCCTGGCCTCCCAGTTTGTACCCATCCTCTCTGAGGATGGCTTCTTCGGCGGCTCCGTGGTCGATGTCGATGGCCGTCGCTATACCTTCACCAGCAATTTTGATGACCGCATGCCACTTGTGACTAGCATCATGCATCGATAGCAAAGTGCTATGTGTGGAATGATAATCGGCCAAAGTGCGAAAAGATGCTCGCACTTTGGCCGAAATATTTGCTTTTAGGAAGCCTGAGCTTTAGAGCTTCGGTCCTGCAGCAAC
>CAMNJH010000162.1 GCA_946541275.1 uncultured Prevotellaceae bacterium | reverse complement strand
GAGGCCAATACCAATGCCGGTATTGCTGCTGCCAAGCAGATCAATGCCTTCTTCAAGGACGGCGACACTCGCTTCAAGGTCAACTAAGCCCTGTTTGCATTAAAAATAAAAGAGGGAAGTCAGTGCTTCCCTCTTTTATTTTTAGTTATTCACGATCTTCTCAACATCCTGCTGGGCTTCCTCAGCCTTTTTCACGGCTTTCTCATAGTCCTTCTGGGCTTTCTCATAAGCTTTCTGGGCTTTCTCAGCCTTGGCCCTGGCTTTCTCTAACTTTTTTTCAGCCTTGGGCACTGCTGCCTTAGCCTTCTCTGCCAGTAGGACCGTCTTCTCTTCCTTAGCCTTGGCTTTTTGGGCCTTCTTCAGTTCTTTTGCAGTCATTCCCTGAGCTTCCTGCTCATTCACCACAGTCTGGGCACTCACGCCCTGAGCCATCAGCATGGACATCACCATGAAGGCTCCTGTCATCAATAATTTCTTCATTGTTTATTATATTTTTTGTACAAAAATTTTAGACGTTGCAAAGGTAATCAAAAAAAAATGATTTGGCACACATATAATCCAAAAAGATTCAGAGCTGAACGATTTTGGCAAACATTCCTGGGAATTGTTCTCCTAATGAGAATGGAGTTTTGAACAATCCGAACACAGCACTGCCACTGCCACTCATAGCACTATAGACAGCTCCCAGATCGTAAAGCCGTTCCTTGATGCGGCCAATTTCCGGATGCAGTTTGAACACACTAAACTCGAAGTCGTTGACCAACTTATCACGCCATGATTCCACGGGCTGACTAACGACCTTGAGACAATTCTCCTGCGGATAGTGGGGAGAGATGAGCGAGAAAGCTTCTTTGGTCGGGACAGGAATGTCAGGACGCACAATAGCCAGATACCAGCCCTTCAGACTGAGGTCTATCGGCTGCAACTTCTCACCAATGCCCTCCGCATAGGCCGGTTTCCCCTGGATGAAGAAAGGACAATCGGCCCCCAACCTGGCAGCACGGACTATCAACTCGTCTGTGGTGAATCCTAGTTCAAAACTATCATTCAGCAAACTGAGCATGGCCGCACAATCACTGGACCCTCCACCCATTCCCGCCTGTGTGGGTATGGACTTACGCAGATGGGCATGCAGCCGGGGCAAATTGGGACGCTCTTGCTTTAGCAACTGATAGGCTCTCACCACCAGATTGCGCTGTTCATCACCCTCAACGCTGATTCCCGTCACCTTCAGGTCGCAATCCATCTCTGAGGGGAACTGGCTGTCCATCACACTAACTTCCAGAGCATCTTGCAAAGGAACGGGATAGAACACCGTCTCAAGATTGTGATACCCATCAGGCCTACGCTCCACAACGTTCAGGCCAAGATTTATTTTTGCAATAGGAAATGTGATCATGGCACAAAGATACTAAAAAAAGATAGCAGGACAAAAGATTTTCTTTTCTTTTTTATGCACAGATGCAAAAAACAAGGGCAAATCCATTCTGCAGACCTGCCCTTGTAAAAGCTTATCTCATGTCATCGAGACTTACATCATGCCGCCCATTCCAGGGTTGCCCATCGGCATAGCGGGCTCCTTCTCGGGCTTGTCGACAATGAGGCACTCCGTGGTGAGGAACATGCCGGCAATGCTGGCAGCGTTCTCCAGAGCCACACGAGCCACCTTTGCAGGGTCGATGATGCCAGCCTTGCGCAGATCCTCATACTGATCCGTACGAGCATTGTAGCCAAAATCGCCCTTGCCTTCGCGTACTTTCTGCACGACGACAGCACCTTCCTGACCAGCGTTCACCACAATCTGGCGCAGGGGCTCCTCAATAGCACGGCAGATAATATTGATACCCGTCTGCTCGTCAGCATTCTCACCCTTCACATTGGCCAGAGCCTCCTGAGCACGAATGTAGGTAATGCCACCGCCGGCCACGACGCCTTCCTCAATAGCGGCGCGAGTAGCGCAGAGAGCATCGTCAACGCGATCCTTCTTCTCCTTCATCTCAACTTCACTGTTGGCGCCAACGTAGAGCACTGCCACGCCACCTGCCAGTTTGGCAAGACGCTCCTGCAGTTTCTCCTTGTCGTAGCTGCTGGTAGTGAGCTCTATCTCCTTCTTAATCTGGTTCACGCGATCCTTGATGGCCTGACCATCACCAGCACCGTTCACGATGGTGGTATTATCCTTCGACACGGTCAGTTTCTCGCAAGTGCCCAGCATCTCCAGAGTGGCCTGCTCCAGCTTCAAGCCCTTTTCCTCGCTGATGACGGTGCCGCCAGTCAGCACGGCGATATCCTCGAGCATAGCCTTGCGACGGTCACCGAAGCCAGGAGCCTTCACGGCGCAAATCTTCAAGCCTCCACGCAGACGGTTCACAACGAGCGTGGTCAGTGCCTCGCTGTCCACATCCTCTGCGATGACCAGCAATGGGCGTCCGCTCTCAGCAGCAGGCTGCAGGATGGGCAGGAAGTCCTTGATGTTCGAGATCTTCTTGTCGTAGATGAGGATATAAGGATTTTCCATCACGCACTCCATCTTCTCGCTATCAGTGACAAAGTAGGCTGACAGATAGCCACGGTCGAACTGCATGCCTTCCACTACACCGATATGCGTGTCACGGCTCTTCGACTCCTCAATGGTGATGACGCCATCCTTGCTCACCTTGCGCATGGCCTCAGCCAGCAGTTCGCCAATCTCCTTATCGTTATTGGCACTGACGGTAGCCACCTGCTCTATCTTGTCATAGTTATCGCCCACCTGCTCAGCGTTCTTCTTGATGTAGTCCACCACAGCGCTGACGGCCTTGTCAATACCGCGCTTCAAATCCATAGGATTAGCACCTGCGGTAACATTCTTCAGGCCCTCGCTCACGATGGCTTGAGCCAGCAGCGTAGCTGTCGTGGTACCATCACCGGCGTCGTCGCCAGTCTTCGATGCCACACTCTTCACCAGCTGAGCGCCAGTATTCTCAAAATGATCCTCCAGCTCGATTTCCTTAGCCACGGTCACACCGTCCTTCGTAATCTGGGGAGCACCAAATTTTTTCTCAATGACCACATTGCGACCCTTCGGGCCGAGAGTTACTTTTACAGCATTAGCCAGCTGATCAACGCCCTGCTTCATCAACTCGCGGGCTTCAATATTGAATTTAATTTCCTTTGCCATGATTGTCTTTCTTTTATTCGTTATACCGTTATTCCGTTTTCACGTTTTTCAGTCATTCAATAATGACGACTCCTTACTCCAAGACAGCCAGCACATCGCTCTGGCGCATCATCAGGTACTTTGTGCCTTCCAGTTCAATCTCAGTGCCAGAATACTTGCCATAGAGCACCTCATCGCCTTCTTTCAGGACCATTTCTTCATCCTTGGTTCCCTTTCCAACAGCCTTGATGATGCCATGAAGGGGTTTCTCCTTTGCAGTGTCGGGGATAATGATTCCGCCAACTTTCTCTTCAGCCGGTGCGGGCAATACCAGCACGCGGTCAGCTAATGGTTTAATGTTCATAGTCGTTTATTTTTATTAATAATGTATAGATGTTCTTACGTATGACGGAGCAGCTTCAAGAAGTGCTCCGCCATAGGATATGCCAAAAGTGTGCCAAAAGAATCAAGGCTGACAAAGTGTCAGCCATGAATAGTCTCTTAATATAATGTCACCTCATCTGAGAAGAGCTTGACATCCTCATAATAAATCTCAACAGTGTAGGTGCCTTCCTCATAGGACGATTCCGTCTCATTACCCCAACCGAGCAGCCATTCGCCCTGGTCGACTTCGCCCACAGCAATACTGATACTCGACTTATAAGTATACCCGGCAGGCGAACTGGAACTCCTTCTGAAAGTGCCGTCCGGACTGAAGATCTTCACGCCCAGCTCTTTGGTAACGATGCTATTTCCCTCCGGTAGCAACGAGTTATAGATAACTTTGGGGAACAAATAGCGCATCTTGTCAGCATGCAGGCGCGAGCCCGCAGCTTCTATGTCAACAGCATCTTTCGTGCGATTGGCGAAGTCCAGATCTGTCACATACAAGTAGCCCATTTTTTCAGCTATCTCGTTCATCTCATACTCCAGGTCGTCATCATCGGGCAGGGCCTCAGAAGCATTCTTATACATGTCGTATGCCAACTTGCATTCACCTTCTTCCAAGTAATCACTGGCCATTTCCTTGTAGTCATCCTTCAATTGATCCAGCGTCTCCCTGTACTGGCTCTTCAAATCATCATATTTGTCATACTCCTCAGGCATTTCGCGTGAGTGCCTGTCTTCCAAATCTTCAATATCCGACAGCATCTCTTCAGCCTCCGAGAGTTCTACGATGTCATCAGCATTCTTGATGGTCTTCTTGCAGTCTTTCACCAGTTTCTCATACTTGCTCAAGTTGTCTTCAGCCAAACGCAGTTCCGAACTCTTGGCGAAAAACAGGAAATAAGCGCCAACGCCCAATGCAGCAATTATGACTAAGGGCAAAAGCACTTTCCACCAGGCTTTACTCTGCTTTTTCTCTACGACTTCCCCCCTATCCTCCTGAAGATCAGCAAGGAATCTCTTGACATCAGCCACCGACTGTGGCCTGGACTTACGCGCAGGAGTCATCATCCAGCGAATCAGGTCCTCCATCCACTGGCTCATCTCATTAGGGAACTCAAAGGCATCGCTCTCAGCCAGTGCGGTCGACGTGGGGGGCTGCCTCAAGGTTTGCATGTTGTACAGTGTGGCACCGAGCGCATAAAGGTCGGTCCATGGGCCAAACTTATCTAAAGCTTGCTCCACTTGTTCAACAGGGGCATAACCAGGTGTATAGCAGAGGGCAGACGACGTCTGGCTGCTGCTTTTGTTAAACTGTTTGCTGGCACCGAAATCAATCAGGAAGGCATTCCCCTTGCGGTCAAGCATGATATTGCCGGGTTTAATGTCCAGATGCCATATATCCTGTGCATGGACAGTCTGCAGAGCGTCGAGTACCTGATTCAAGATGTTGAGTGCCTGATCTTCGGTGATGGGATTCCCCGTACGCTTAATCCGCTCAGCCACTGACTCACCATCAATATAGTCCATCACATAATAGGCTGTTCCGTTTTCTTCAAACAAATCATGCACCTTCACAATGTGTGGATTGCTCAGGTTGCGGAGCCTCACTGCTTCCTTCTTGAACTTCTCTTTCTGTCCTTCGTAGGAGACATGATTATCGGGCACGCTGACGGTCACTTCATTGCCATTTCTGACATTCACCCCGCGCATGAAGAATTCCTTAACGGCAAAGACTTCATTAAAAGCAACATTCCTAACCATGTAGGTGTTGCCAAAGCCACCCGCAGCCAGTTGTTTCTCAATCACATACGTACCATTACGCAGTTTAGTGCCCTGCGTCAGCATAACACTTGTATCCATTTGATTCTATAGTTGCTCCACAATTACTTTTATCTTTCCCCGACAAAGGTAAGCATTTTTTTCGATGCATGCAAACATTTCACTAAAAAAAGAGAGAATGTCCTAGTATTATGACTACCGGGGTTCTCTAAATTTCTACGCACGCGCGCGTTATATCGCGCGGATGAAAGTGCTACAAGTGCTACAGGCTGCATTAACTAGCTGATGTCGTTGCGTTTATGGGTGCAAATTGGACTCTTTAAAGTGCTACCGAAAATGCTACAGGTGCTACCGACGAGTCCTCTTCCCGTCCAAGCCACAAAAAGGCGGCGAGATTTTTTAAAAAGTCAACGAGATTTTTCAAAACGGCGGCGCCATTTTTCAAAAAGTCGACGCCATTTTTTGAAAAGTCGGCGCC
>CAMNJH010000161.1 GCA_946541275.1 uncultured Prevotellaceae bacterium | reverse complement strand
AAGTGGCAGGGTTACGCATTATTCTTTGATTATACCAGATTTTATCCTTTTATGAAACATGAGTTTCGTCGACTCATGTTTTTTTGGCGTATATTTGCACCGCTGAGCGAGAACATCGACAGACATTGCTTTAATAACACCACAATTACATGAAGACCATCAGACTATTAGGCCTTTGTGCCTTTTCGCTTATATCGCTCGCCATCCTGGCTCAGCCGCAGGTGAGCATTGTTGAACGCCCAGCCATGACCGAGGCAGGCGGCTATCGGGCACCACTGCACGGCGGCTATCTGAAGAAGCTGCCCGTGGGACAGGTGCAGCCTCGGGGCTGGCTGCGCGAGATGCTCAACCGCCAGCGCAAGGGCCTGAACGGACAACTGGGCACGGTGAGCGCCTGGCTGGACAAGCACAACAACCAGTGGCTCTCCGACCAGGGTGACCACGGCTGGGAGGAGGTGCCCTACTGGCTGCGTGGCTACTCATCACTGGCCTATATACTGGGCGATGAGGAGATGATGGACGAGGCAAAGATATGGTTCGAGGCCGTGCTGACCCATCTGAAAGCCAACGGTGAGTTGGGCCCCAGCGGCACCGACGGCGACCCGAACACACCTGACCTGTGGGCCAAGATGCCTATGCTCTGGGCGCTGCAAACCTACTACGAGCATAGCGGTGACGAGCGGGTACTGACGGCCATGACCAACTATTTCATGTGGGAGCTCACCATACCTGACGACCACTTCCTGAAAGGGCTGTGGCAGGCCAAGCGAGGTAGTGACAACGAATGGAGCGTCGTCTGGCTCTATAACCATACGGGCAATGCCTACATCCTGCCGCTCATTGACAAGCTGCACCGATGCGGCGTAGACTGGACGATGAAGGACGACCTGCCCAACTGGCACGGCGTGAACGTGGCGCAAGGCTTCCGCGAGCCTGCCACCTATTATATATATAATGGTAGTGAGCAGATGCTTCAGGCGGCCTACGACAACCACCGCACCATGCGCCAGCGCTACGGTCAGGTGCCAGGCGGCATGTACGGGGCCGACGAGAATGCCCGCCAGGGATATACCGACCCGCGACAAGGGGCCGAGACCTGCGCCGTGGTGGAGCAGATGGCCAGCGATGAAATGATGATGGGCATCACGGGCGACCCCTTCTGGGCCGACCACTGCGAGCTGGTGGCCTTCAACACACTACCCGCCGCGCTGACCAGCGACATGCGTGCCCTGCGCTACATCACTGCGCCCAACATGGCCATCAGCGACGGCAAGAACCATGCGCCCAGCATTGACAACAGCCTGCGCGGCATGCTCTCCATGAGCCCCTTCAGCAGCCGCTGCTGTCAGCACAATCACGGCATGGGCTGGCCCTACTTCGCCGAGCACCTGGTCATGGCCACCAACGATGGTGGTCTCTGTACCATGCTCTATGCCGCCAACGAGACCACGGCTCAAGTGGCCGACGGACAGACCATCCGCCTGACGGTTGACACGAACTATCCTTTCGAGGAAGAAATCCGCATGACGGTACATACTGACCGGGCGGTCAGCTTCCCACTCTATCTGAGAATACCCCGATGGGCTGACCAGGCCACCGTCAATGCAGGGGCAGGCCCTGTGGCGGCACGCAACGCCGGACAATATGTAAAGATTGAAAAGAACTGGGCCGACGGCGACCAGATTGTACTCACGCTACCCATGTCCATCAGCACCGACGTGTGGGCACAGAACAAGGGTAGCATCAGTGTGAACTATGGTCCGCTGACACTCTCGCTGCGCATAGATGAGCGCCTGACCCAGCGCGACAGCAGCGACCCCGAGATTGTGCAGGACGACTCCCACTGGCAGGAGAGCGTGGACAAAAGCCTGTGGCCCGCCTACGAACTGTTTGCCGGCTCGCCCTGGAACTATGCCCTGCGCGTGGACGGGCAGAACCAGCCCATCGACATCACCGTGAGCCACAAGCCCTGGCCCGCCGATGACTATCCCTTCACCCTGGAGTCAGTGCCTTTGGAGTTCACAGCCAAAGGCCGGAAGGTGCCCTCCTGGGGCTTTGACCAGACGGGCATGACCGACGTGCTGCCCACCCGCTTCGCTCCACGAGCGAATGAGGAAGAGACCATCCGTCTGGTGCCCATGGGCGCCGCCCGGCTGCGCATTACCGCCTTCCCATCAGCCGACATCAGTAGCCGTATCCCTGACTGTGAGGAGTGAAAAGAGGGGGAGCTCTTCATAACTCCCCCCCATTCCAGGCCATCAGACGCTGAAGCCCACGCTGCGGCGGGTCTTCAGCTGAATGGCCTGGGGACAGAACTTCAGGTAGGCTTTCCGGATATCCTCAGCCTCTATGTGCTGATAGTCGTCAGAGCCGGTGGCCAACAGGCGATTGGCCATGGCGGGCAGAATGCCATTGCTGACGTACTGCTCCACCCATCGGGCATTGCTGAAGTTGTGGATGGGCTTGCTCATGGTCTGCACGATGGTGCTCTTCAGCACCTGCTCGGCCTCAGCACTCAGGATGTAAGCATCGCGCTGAAGCAGGCGCATGGCTATCTCCATCAGCTGCTCGGCATTGAAATCCTTGAAATGATACTTGTAGGGGAAGCGCCCTGCCAGTCCGGGATTGGTGTCGAGCATGAGGTTCATCTCCTTCTCATAGCCAGCGAAGACTACCAGCATGTCAGGATTAGGCTGAGTGAGCATGGTCATCAGCGCATCAATGACGTGCGAGCCATAATCCTTGCGGTCGTTACCACCATCGTAAAGGTTATAGGCCTCATCGATGAAAAGCACGTTGCCACGAGCCTCTTCCAGCACCGCTTTCATGTTCTCCTCGGTCTCGCCGATGTAGCGTCCCACCAGTCGGGTGCGGTCGACGGCCATCACATCGCCCTTGGAGAGCAGCCCCAGAGAGTGGTAGATGCGACCCAGCTGACGGGCCACGGTGGTCTTTCCCGTTCCGGGATTGCCGGTGAAGATGGCATGGTAGGTGATCTTGCTCGACGTGGGCAGCCCCCTGCGACGGCGCTCCAGCTGGAAGCGCGTGTTGTTGGCCAGGGTGGTGATGCCCGCTTTCACCTCTTCCAGTCCCACCATGGCCTCCAGCTCCTGAAGGCTCTGCTCAAATTTGCCCGTCGTGCTTGTCAGGCGCTCCAGACACAGGTCGTCCACCGAAAGGGCGGGCAGACTGTCGACCATGACATCGGACAGGGCACGCTGCATATAGCGCGGTCTGACGTCCTCAACAATATAGTTACGCACATCTTCCCTTGTCCATCCGTTCAGGGCTCCTTTCCGGAACGCCTCTAAGATGGCGTGTGACAGGCGGCTCTTCACCTCCATGTCGATGTTGCGGAACTCTTCGTGTAGCAGGCTATCGAACAGCTGCACCAGCTCAAACTCGTCATAGGGCTCCTGTTCCAGCCGGCTGTTCTTCGGGATGAATGCGTTGAGCGAAGGGAAGGTGTCGAGCAGGGCGTTCACCTCCTGCTGCGTGCCACAGAGCCAGAGGCAGTTTTGGCGGTCCTTGTTGCTCAGATGCTCCACGAACTTCTTGACGATGAGCTTTCCACCCGATGACAGGAGCGAGTTCAGGTTGGTCAGGCACATGACGTTAGAGTGGAAGTAGTCATAGTCTTCGTTGAACCGCTCATAGGGATTGGGCCGGGTAGCGTCGAAGAGGATGGAGCAGTCCACTGTTTTCAGGACCTGCCCAATGCTGGCCGACCGGCGGAAGGCGTCCAGCAGCCGCACATCGAAGTCCTTGTTGCGGGTGTAGATGGCCAGACCCGAGCTATAGTTTATCGGGCTGCCATTCTTCTCCAACCGATAGGCATTATACCTGTCCAACCGTGCACTCTTGACGGCATACTGGCGCAGCTGGCGCGTTCCAGGCGTCTCGGCCAGCAGGCTCCAATCGGAAAACCTGTCTTCCGGCAGCATGACCAGCACATCCTCCAAGCTGCAAGGCTGACAATTGCGGCGCTCGCCCAGGGTCACGGCCAGGTTGCGGTCCAGCGTGAAGTCAACGCGCACCAGCGACTTGTCAGAATCGCTAATCAGCATGAAGTACTTGCCTGGCAGCCAGATGTGACAGCACTCTATCTGCAGTCGGAGCCCGCCGTCAGTGGTGTTGCGCTGCTTGTCGACGGCCGTGCTTTGGCACATGAGGAAGAGCTGCTCGTTGTAGATGTAGCAGCTGAAGCGGTCCATCTCGAGGAACTTCCCTTTCTGTGCGCTCAGCTTGATGATGGCAGGCCCGTCAGAATAGCAGGGCTGGTTGTCAATCACGCCTGGCAGCACATGGAGCTCAATGTTCTCCACATCTTGCAGGTAGCGCTGGCGCTCTTGGAACTTCAGCCCTTCAGGCTGCTCTTCGTCCTCCTGTTCCTCATCTTCCTCCTGTTCCTCTTCCTCATCGCCAGACTCAAAAGGGGAGTACGCGAAGGCTTCCTGCGCTGACTTCGCCGGCTTTTCTTCCTCCTCAGCGTCTTGCTTGAGAAAGCTGTCAATCAGGGCTTCAAACTCCTTTTCGAATTGATCGTCGGTAGTCTTCTCCTGCTCAGCACTGGGCAGCTCCTCAGCATCAGGTTCTGCCTGCACATAGTCAATGTCCATCTTTCGGCATAGCTCCTGCCTGGCACTGGCTATTTCTGTGTCGCTGAACGTCGCATTCTTCAGGAATGCCAAAGACTGGGCTATGGGCATCTCATGATTGTCGTTCACCATGAGCGACAGATTTGACAGGCGCTTCATCTTGTGCACCACTTTGATGCCCATCTTCTCCCACTGGTCGGTCATGTCGTCGTAGTTAAGAATCTCACTGGAGGTGAGCAGGATGCCCCACACGACGGGAGAGGCCATCCCGTCCTTCTCCAGATGGGCACGCACCAGTTCGATGGTGACGGCCAGCTTCCACACGGGGCTTTCGCGGTGGCTGTTCTCTGTGAAGTAGAGAGGAGATTCTTCACAGCCGAAGGGTTCTTCGTCGGCCAGTTCTTCCAGATGGCCGGCGCAAGGATCGAGCGCAACGATGATGATCTCATCGCCAACAACATATATATAAGCATGTTCACTGGGCAGGATGGCTGCCAGGCCAGAGAGGTGGCAAGAGTACACCTGGGACTGCTTTCCCAGGCCCTTGAGGTAGTCTAAAACGGAATAAGCATTTTGCGAACGGAAATCTTGGATCATAATAACAAATCGGTTGACACATTGGAAAACATCAAATACATCTTATAATACAATCGCCTCAACAAAAAGGCGCACAAGTTGACTGGACATGGCCCAAAGGCGATGCCCACAAAGCTCCACAGAAACTTACTCAGAAGTCTCTATCACAGAACATAGTTGTAGCAGAATGTCAAAGAACACCCGACAATGCGTAGATGTACAGTCAGAAGAACATCAGTGCGACTACACATAGCACAAGGCTATTTGGCCACAGATGTCGCACGGCGACTTACAACACACATTTCGGCTTTGATTCTCATTTGCTTTAAAACTTTGTTTTGTGATAGTTTTTATCTTTTCCGGTGCAAAGGTAAGCAAAAATCCTGATTCCCTCCAAATCTTTCGCCTGTTTTTTCTGGATTTTAACATTTCGCCACCACACACATCGTTAAAGTCATAGTCACCACGATGACGGTCACGAGTGGGAGAACAAAAAGACTGCGGTATGAATCACTCACCCCGCAGTCCTTTCCTGGCGGATGGCATGAAGGCCATCATCACCAGAGCTTCTAATAACATAATCTTTACCTTAAATCTATTAACTACTAACCTAATGAATAAAG
>CAMNJH010000160.1 GCA_946541275.1 uncultured Prevotellaceae bacterium | reverse complement strand
GCCAGTACATGTCGGCATCGATGAGGCGGAAGATGATGGTCTTGTCGCCCACCAGGGCCTGGTCGTGGCTCTCGCAGTAAGAGATGGTCTTCTCGTCGGGACGGCGGTTCTTCACCTCCCAGAAAATTGAGCTGGGCTTCCAGTTCTCGTCGCTCTGCTCCTTGATGGTCTTTATCCAGTAGTCGGGAATGTTCATGGCCATGCGGTAGTCGAAGCCGAAGCCACCATCCTCGAACTTGGCGGCCAGTCCGGGCATGCCGCTCACCTCCTCGGCGATGGTGATGGCATCGGGGTTCTCCTCGTGTATCAGCAGGTTGGCCAATGTGAGGTAGCAGATGGCATTGTCATCCTCGTGCCCGTTGAAGTAGTCGCCATAGCCGCCGAAGGCCTCGCCCAGTCCATGGCTGTAGTAGAGCATGGAGGTGACACCGTCGAAGCGGAAGCCGTCGAAGTGGAACTCGCCGAGCCAGTAGCGGCAGTTGGAAAGCAGGAAGTGGAGCACCTCGTCCTTGCCATAGTCGAAGCAGAGGCTGTCCCAGGCGGGATGCTCATGGCGCTCGCCGGGATAGAAGAACTGGTTGGGATCGCCGGCCAGGTTGCCAAGGCCCTCCACCTCGTTCTTCACGGCATGACTGTGCACGATGTCCATGATGACGGCAATGCCCATACGGTGAGCATCGTCAATGAGAGCCTTCAACTCCTCGGGCGTCCCGAAGCGGCTGCTGGGGGCGAAGAAGCTGGATACATGATAGCCGAAGGAGCCGTAGTAGGGGTGCTCTTGTATGGCCATCACCTGTATGGCGTTGTAGCCGTCCCTAGCCACGCGGGGCAGCACATTCAGACGGAACTCTTCGTAGGTGCCCACCTTCTCGGCGTCCTGGCTCATGCCCACATGGCACTCGTAGATGAGCAACGGGCTCTTCTTGGGCTTGAAGCCAGCCTTCTTCCACACATAAGGCACGGTGGGGTTCCACACCTGAGCTGAGAAAATCTTCGTCTGCTCGTCCTGCACCACGCGGCGGCACCAGGCAGGAATGCGCTCGCCTTCCCCGCCGTTCCAGTGCACCTTCATCTTGTACAGCTGCCCGTGCTTCAGGTCTTTCTCCTTCAGCTTCAGCTCCCAGTTGCCGGTGCCCTCAATGCGCTTGCAGCGGTACTTCTCGTCCTCTTTCCAGTCGTTGAAGTCGCCAATGAGATAAATATCGGTGGCGGTTGGTGCCCACTCACGGAACACCCATCCACGCGTCAGTTTGTGCAGGCCGAAGTAGAAATGGCCCGACGCGAAGTCGGTGAGTTTCTGCTTGCCGTTCTTTGTCAGCTGGTTCAGTTTCCACAGGGCGTGGTCGTGGCGCCCGCGGATGGCGTCCTCAAAGGGTTCCAGCCAAGAGTCATTCTGCACGAGGCCTATATGAGGATTGGCGGTCTGAGGTTTGATGTTCGAGGCTTTCTTGGAAACCTCTTTCTTTGAAGTCTTATTTGTTGCCATTTGTATATCAGATCAAGCTTTTACCTTAAAAATAGCTTTCTTAATTTCCGGTGCCATGGTGATGCAGGGAGCGTGGCCATCCTGCGGGAAGAACACTGCAAACATGCCCGGCTGACAGTCAACGAAGCTTTCGGCCATCAGGTCGCCATACTTCGTCATGTCCTTCTCTTCGTTGTATTCCAGTTCGGGCAGGCGACAGAGAGGGGTATAGCCGTAGGTCTCGGGACCGTCGATGGGTATCTGTATGTCTATCATCCGGCGATGGGTCTCCAGCACGGCGGCATCGGGCGTGCGGCCCTTGGCTACAGAGATGTTGACAAACAGGTCAGTGCCTTTGATGGGATACTTTCCTGGCTCAAGCTTGGCCAGATCGTTCTTCTTCAAAAAATCCACTACGTCCTTGAATAATGGATTCACTGCCTCATACTGGGCGAGGTTGTCTAAAGTGTCAATAATCATAACTTAGGTTTTCTATATTACACAATTATCTGTCAATCTTGCGGATTCCGTTGATGTAAGAGCCCTGGGCGGTAATGTTGCCATTGCGGTCTTTCTCCACGAAACTGCCGTCGCGCCTGCCGTCCACATAGTTTCCCTCAAAGCGGGTGCCATCCTTGCTTTCGTCAATGGCTGGCCCATGGCGCAAACCATTCCTGAATGAAGCCTTGAACTTGGAGCCATCGTGCATGTGGCCTATGCATTCGCCATCGGGCTTACCATCCTTGAAGAAGCCTTCCACGGTGTCGCCCTCTTTGGATGTGAACTTTCCCTTGCCATTGGGCTTGTCATCCAGCCACTGCCCCTGGTAGCTGGTGCCGTTGGCCCACACGATGGTGCCATGTCCCGACTTATCGCCATTGTTGAACTGGCCTGTGTACTGGTCGCCATTCTTATATTTGATGATGCCCGTACCCGTACGCTCGCCGCCCACATAGTCACCCTCATAGGTATCTCCGTTCTGGAAGCGATAGATGCCCTTGCCATGCTGCAGGTCATCCTTCCACTGGCCTACGTACAGGTCGCCGGTGGCGTAGCGGTATGTGCCCTTGCCCTCACGCTTGTTGGCCACCCATTGTCCGTTGTACGACGAGCCATCATTCCATGAGAACTGGCCTTCTCCGTGTTTCATGTCGTCCTTCCACTCTCCGTCATAGAAAGCACCATTGGCGAAAGTGTATTTTCCTTTTCCCTGGCGCTTGTCCTGGAACCAGTAGCCGTCATATTTGTCGCCGTTGAAGTAGTACATCACGCCGTGGCCATGCTGGTAGTCACTGTACCAGAGTCCTTCGTAGCGGTTATTGTTCAGGAACCAGTAGGTGCCTTGCCCGTGCTGGTGGTCGTCAAGCCACTGGCCTTCATATCGTTCACCGTCGGCAAAGACATAGGTTCCCGTGCCCTGGCGCTTGCCTTTCACGTATTCCCCCTCATACCAATTGCCGTTCTTCCATGTTGTCTTGCCTTTCCCATTGGGTTTTCCCTGAGCCATCTCCCCGTTATAATCGCCGCCGTCGTGGGTGGTGCAGGAGCCCAGATTGATGCTCTGAGCATTGGCCATACAGGGCAGGAAGAGAAAGCTTATACTGAGTAATATCTGTTGTATCTTCATGATGAATTTGCGTTTTAATCTCCAAAGATACACAGAAAAAAGGAGTTAGCCAAGGAATTTAAGATTTGAAGCAGAAGAATTAAGAAATATTTGTAACTTTTGCAATTTTTCTGCTTCTTTCTCCCGCCTAATTTGCAGAAATCTTCGTACCTTTGCGTCCTGATTGCGCCAGTCAAGCTGACGGAGCGCACTGAGCATGATAATCTGAAACGAAAAAGACGTAGTCATGAAGTTCATAGCCATTATTCCGGCGCGCTACGCGTCGACACGCTTCCCGGGCAAGCCTCTGGCCATGCTGGGCGGGAAGCCAGTGATACAGCGAGTGTACGAACAGGTGATTGGCGCCGTGGCCGATGCCTGGGTAGCCACCGACGACGAGCGCATACTGGCGGCCGTTGAGCAGTTTGGCGGCAAGGCCGTGATGACGCGCTCCGATCACCAGAGCGGCACCGACCGCATAGAAGAGGCAGTGGAGAAGATAGGCACCAATGCCGACGTCATCATCAATGTGCAGGGCGACGAGCCATTTGTGCAGCGCTCACAACTGGAGACACTGAAGGGCCTGTTCAGCGATGCACAGACACAGATAGCCACACTGGGCAAGCCCTTCACAACGATGGACGCCGTGGAAAATCCCAACTCGCCGAAGATTGTGTGCACCACCGAGGGCTACGCACTCTACTTCAGCCGCTCCGTCATTCCCTTCGTCCGCGGACGTGAACGGCAGGAATGGCTGAAGCATTTCCCCTTCCTGAAACATCTGGGGCTCTACGCCTACCGCCGCGAGGTGCTGGCCCAGATTACGCAGCTGCCGCAAAGCCCACTGGAGCTGGCAGAAAGCCTTGAGCAGCTACGATGGTTGCAGAACGGCTACCGCATCAAGGTGGGACTGACCGACGTGGAAACGGTGGGCATTGACACCCCCGACGACCTGCGCCGCGCCGAGGAATTCCTCAACCTCCATTCCTCATCTGCATCAACAGCTGCCGCTGACGGTCAGTAAGACTGGTGGGCAGCGTGACGTTGTAGGTCAGAATCAGGTCAGTGCCTCCCTGCCCTTTTCCACGCAGGCGTACCTTTGATCCTGGCTGCGTGCCAGGTTTCACCTTCAGTCGCAGCTTCGGCCCACTGCCCAGGCTCACCATCACCTCGCCACCCAGCAAGGCTGTGTACATGTCGATATCCATCGAGGCCTGCGACTCGCGGGGCTGAGCAGCCTGACGGCCAAAGCCGCCAAAGCCACTGCTGAAGCCGCTGTCACCACTGCGTCCTCCGCCGAAGAGATTCTCAAAGAACGAGCTGAAGCCGCCGCCTCCCTGGAAACTGGAGAAGTCGAAGCCCTCGAACGGCGAGCCGCCTGATGTGCCACCGAAGCCGCCGCCTCCTTGCTGGAACTGCTCAGCCTCGCGCCATTGGGCGCCATACTGGTCGTACTTCTTTCGCTTCTCAGGATCGCCGATGACGTCGTAGGCCTCGTTCAGCGCCTGGAACTTGGCTTTCGCCTTCGGGTCGTCAGGGTGCAAATCGGGGTGAAACTGTTTGGCTCGCTTCAGGTATGCTTTCTTCACATCCTTCTGCGCTATGTCCTTCGGGACACCTAAAATCTTGTAATAATCAATAAATGCCATTTCAAAATCTCCTTTCTTTATAAAACTAACAGCAATTTCTGTGCCGAACCTGCCAGAAGGAGAAAAAAAAGCATCATAACCTGATTCCGACAAACAAGCGGGTGCGCCATTTGGTGTTCTCGATAGACAACTGGTTGCGGTCGCCAACGTTGGTAAAATTATATATCATAGTGGCTCCTATGAACATATTGCCAAACTGACGTACAATGGCCCCCCGGGCGGTGATGATGGCCTCGGGGAAGTGATAGTCAAGTGGTATGCGTTCGTTGTTAACCTTGAGCGACGTATTGCTGTAGACAGTCAGCGTGGGCAGGGCCGAGATATGGAGAAGCCAGTGGCGGCTAGGCACCCAGTTATAGCCATAGCCGGCTCCGATGCCTATATTCGTCACCCTCAGCAACGACTCATACTGCGACCTGGTCTCGGCCTTTTGCCCCTGTCCCGAAACGGCCAGCAGGAAGCTGCCCGCCGAGCGCCGCTGAATATAGCTCTGCGAAAAGGCAGCGGGATAGGAGAAACGGCGGTGGTTAAAGGCATAGTAAGCATTCAGGTTCAACGATTTCATCGTCAGCACTTCGGGAGGGAGATTGATGAGCGGAGCATTCTCGGCCTTATGCCAGCCCTTGAAGTTGTGGGCATTCTGATAGATGAAGTCAAAGCCCCAGCGATTGCTGTAAGAGTTCAGGTTCAACTCAAAATCCTTGTATTTGCCCATCAGCTTTGCCGGATTGAGTGCCAGACTGACCGACACGCCAAGGTAGTTCACCCCCAGGCTGAGCGTAGACTTATAGTCGGCACTGAACTTCGATTCGAACGGCGTGCCCATCTCCTTCCCCATTATATCCAGTTCGGCTCCTGATACGTTCAGCCGTCCCCGCACCGTCCACTTGGTCTGTGGACGGCTGATAAACAGCGTATCTATGTCGCTACGACGGTAGCGTTCAGTCAGCAGGCTGTCGTTATGCAACAGCATGTGCCAAAGCTTCTGCGCCTTGGCACTGTCAGCATAGCCGGCACAAAGCAATATCATGACGCATGTGACGATTCGGATTGTTCCAAGTTTTTTCATTACCAACATTGGTTGACAGACAGCTCCGCCATTTTCCTTTTTTGTTTACGGGGTACAAAG
>CAMNJH010000159.1 GCA_946541275.1 uncultured Prevotellaceae bacterium | reverse complement strand
AGGTCATCGAGGCCGCCAAGGCCAACGACTACGAGGCCATCATCATTGCCGACCATGGCAATGCTGACAACGCCATCAACCCCGACGGAACGCCCAACACCGCCCATTCACTGAACCCCGTGCCCTTCATCTACGTGACCAACAACAACAGCGCCACCGTGCGCGACGGACGACTGGCCGACGTGGCTCCCTCCATCCTGCACATCATGGGACTGGAACAGCCGAAGGACATGACGGGCGAGTGCCTCATCAGCGATTAACGTCTTCCTCTTATTCACTGAAGGAATCAGGAGAGACAAACTGGGTACACGCCAGTTTGTCTCTCCTGTTTCTTTTTACCTTCTTTTAAAACCGCTCAGCTTTCCGTGTAAAACCATGGCTCAGTTCAGCGCAAAGACGAACTGGTGCTCCTCCAGTCGCCACGACACCAGCCCAAAGCGCACCAGACGGGCCAGCAGCGTGATGACCTTCGGCCGTGGCAGGCGCGAACGCCTCACTATCTGGTTCAGCCTCAGCCATACAGTCTGGCCAGCGGGAGCGTCGGGCGCGATGGTCATGGCTGCCATCAGCCGCTGGTCAGCTTCACCGTAAGTGAACGCAGCGCCGCGTGGCGACTGCTCATCGCGCCAAATCTTGATGTGCACGGGCGAAGCCACAATGTTCTCGTCGGCTATACGTATGTAAGCCCGGCGCTGGCCCTCGTCGTCCAGGGCATACACGGGCCTGCGGTCTGAGCGTGGCACCGTGGCCACCACAATGGTGCGCCCATCCACATGGTAGGTGTCGAACTTGATGCTCGCCTCGGGGCGGCAATAGCGGTAGGCAGCCTGGTGCATCATGTAGATTTCTTCCTCTGAGCGTACGCCCGACAGATGCCCATCGTCGCGCACACCGATGAGCAGCCTCCCACCATCGGTATTGGCAAAGGCCGATACCGAGCGGGCCAACTTCACGGCATCAGCCACCCGGTATTTGAAGTCCTGCTGCTGATGCTCGCCCTCGCTGATAAGGCTCAAAAGATAACTTCTCATCGTTGCTGACAGCTGTCGCTGTGTCTCTATGTTATTAACGCAGCAGCGCTGAAAATCTTGTGTCCGCCCGAAAGTTTCTATGAAAATCGCTTGTTTATCTCGCTAATTCTTTGTATTTTTGCAGCCAGAACTTATTATCAACCCACAACAACTGCTTATGAAAAAACTATTTACGCTCATTGCTCTTCTGGCTGTGACGGCCATGGGAGTGCATGCACAGGAGAAAAAGACATGGGATTTTACGAAAGGGCTCTCACCTGAAACCATTGAGAACCTGAATGCCGACGCCACCAACTGGACAGCCAACGGAGCTGACAGCGATGGCAATACGAATAACTGGCAGAACGCCGTGAAACCGTCGACCACAGAACCGCTGAAGGCCAACGGGGAGGTGATAGCCGAAACGAACCATTTGCTGTTTGACATAGGTAAGAACAAGGGAAACTCCATCCATCTGGCCACGACAAAGATGCGTCTGACGCGTGACAACACCATCATCACCTTCCCCCAGCTGAAGCGGGGACAGCGTGTCACCATCGTAGGCCGCTCAGCCAATGGCTCGGCCACCGACCGCGGCATCGCCCCTGTACAGGACTATCTGACACTGGTGGACGGCACCACCACCGATGGCAACTGCATCTTCCTGGGCAACCAGGTGGATGGCTCGCTAGGCACCTACAGCTTCACCTGGGAGGTGCAGGCCGAGAGCAATGACCCCGTCGACGTGCAGTTCCAGCTGAAGCCCAAGGGCGGCATCGACTTCACCCTGTTCATGATTGATGAGGGCGACCAGGCCAAGGTCATCAACGTTGCCTACGTGAGCGACGGCTCGCAGGATGCTGTGTCCAGCTATCTCTCTGCCCGCCAAAACACCCAGCTCACTGCCATCAATGCCGCAGCCATGCCCTCGATGGAAGAGCTGTGCCTGTATGATGTGGTGGTCATCGGCCCCACGGTGCCTGCCGAGGGACCTGTAGCCCAGACGCTGAAGGAGTTGCTGCCCTGGACGCCGGTGCTCAACCTGAACGCCCAGCTCTACGACACATGGGGCTACGGCCAGGCCGTCATGCCCACCAGCGAGTGGGCTCGCATTGTGAACATGCGCCATGCCTTGTTCAACAACCTCACCGTTGACGGCGGCGAAATTATCAGCGACGACGACATCACCGCCATCATCATGTCGGCCAGCGGCGAGCCTCTGCAGGGCGTCGTGCTGGGCAGCTATTTCGAGGGCGATGCCGTGCCCGCCGTGGGCATGGAGGATGGCGACGCACCAGCCATGATGCACGTGCACAATGCCAACCACAACAGCTATGTCTATCTGCCTTCTGTATCCAACTATACCACCTCTGGCCTAGCGGTGCTGGAAAACGCCCTGACGCTGCTGGCCGACTCTAAGCGCGACATCACAGCCGCCACCGCTCCCAGCATCAGCCGCGTCTATAAAGACCTGGCCACTGAGGTAACCATCAAGGCGCCCTCACTGCCCAAAGCACAAGTGTACTACACCACCAACGGCAAAGAGCCCACTACGGCCAGCACACTCTATGAAGGTACTTTCGTGCTCACTCAGCCCTGCACCGTGAAGGCTGTGGCCATTGCCGAGGGCTACACACTGAGCAGCGTGGCCGAGTTGGCCATAGAAATAAAGGAACAACCAAAGACGCCCGCCATCGCCTATGAGATGGAGGACGGAAAGACCACCGTGACGCTGAACTGCGAAACGGAGGATGCCGTCATCTGGTATAACTTCGACAATACCACCGACACCATCAAGTCGGCCCGCTATGCTGAGCCGTTCACCATCCAGATGCCCCAGAACGTCACAGCCTTTTCCGTCGCAGGCGGCGAGGTGTGGAGCGAAGTGGCTGAGCAGCGCGTGCTGGTCAGGAACCCTCGCGTGGTGATTGACGTGGCTGCCCATTTCGATGCTGCCAACTGGAACAGCTGGAGCAACGGCAACGGTGTCTTCCCATGGGGCAAGACCGCTCAGCAGGCTTATGAGCAGGAAGAGACCTTCCAGTACGACGACCAGGGCGAACTAGTGACCGATGATAACGGAGAGCCTGTCACCATAACCGTGGTGGGCGACCTGATGGCAGAAGCCGTCACCTTTGAGGAACCAGGTGATGAGCCCCACTGGCTGATCAAGAGCTACGGCGAGGCCGTCATCTGGCAGAACAACGGTGCCTCTACCGACAAGGTGGGAACCGACGAGGGTGGCTACTATCCCTCGGTAGCAGAGGACATCGACCCCCTCTTCCCCGTCACGAAGAACGACATACAGTTCAGCGCCGTCTACAAGAACGACCTGCCCAATGCCTCTATTGAGACTATGACCAAATACCAGGCACCGCTCGACATCGTGGTGCTGGCCAACATGGAGGGCGGCCCGCTGGAGGCTCAGGTGTCAGCCGACGGCGAAAACTGGCAGACTGTGGGTGACGAGATTGAGAAAACGGGCAAGAAGCGCATGTGGAAGAAGTACACCCGCATGTACGACGGCACCGACCAGGTCTTCGTGCGACTGGCCCACCGCTCAGGCAGCGTGGCTGAGAAGGTGTTCGACATCTACATTGCCAACCAGGGCGAGCAGTCGCTGGCCCTGCTGGAACAGCTGAATGCTGAACTCAGCGGCATTGAAACCGTGGGCACTGCCAAGGCCAAGACGCCCGCCGGCATCTACACCTTGGGCGGCACTCGGCTGGCCAAGATGCAGCGTGGTCTGAACATCGTCGTACAGGCCGACGGCAGCGTGCGCAAAGTTATGATAAAATAGATATGTACGACTTACAAAAAATAAGAGAGGACTTTCCCATCCTGTCAAGAGAGGTACACGGGCGCAAGCTCGTGTACCTTGATAATGCAGCCACCACACAGAAGCCGCTGGCGGTGCTCGATGCCATGCGCCAGGAGTACCTGAACGTCAATGCCAATGTGCACCGCGGCGTGCACTATCTGTCACAACAAGCCACCATGCTCCATGAGCAGGCCCGCGAACGCGTCAGGCTGTTCATCAATGCCCGCAGCTCTAATGAGATTGTCTTCACCCGTGGCACCACAGAGGCCATCAACCTGGTGGCAGCCACCTTCTGCCAGTCGCAGATGAAGGAGGGCGACGAGGTGCTGGTGACCGACATGGAGCACCACTCGAACATTGTGCCCTGGCAGATGCAGGCCCAGCTTCGCGGCATCAAGGTGCGCCACCTGCCCATCACCGACAATGGCTTGCTGCGCCTTGACCTGCTCGACGAGTATCTCAATGAGCGTACCCGACTAGTCAGCATGGCCCATGTCAGCAATGTGCTGGGCACTGTGAACCCTGTAGCCGAAGTGGTCAGCAAGGCCCACCAGATGGGCATCCCCGTGCTGGTGGATGCTGCCCAGAGTGCCCCCCACATGACCGTCGACGTGCAGCAGCTGGACTGCGACTTTCTGGCCTTCAGCGGGCATAAGCTCTACGGCCCCACAGGCATCGGCGTTCTCTATGGGCGCGAGGAATGGCTGGACCGCCTGCCACCCTATCAGGGCGGAGGCGAGATGATCAGCACCGTCAGCTGGGAGCGGACTACCTATAATGAGCTCCCCTTCAAGTTCGAGGCGGGCACACCCGACTATGTGGCCACCCACGGACTGGCCACGGCCATCGACTACGTCAGCAGCCTCGGCATGGACAATATTCATGCCCACGAACAGGCTCTGCTCAGCTATTGCCATCAGCAACTGAACAATATTCCTGGACTCCGCATACTCGGTCCTGACACGGATATTGCCACGGTTCTACACGGTTCTACACGGGATAAAAATAACCATATTAAACCATCTTCAACCGTGGCCACAGAAGAATCATCCCGTATTGAACCGTGTTCAACCGTGGCCAAGGATGCCGTGGTGAGCTTCGTGGTGGACGGCATTCATCCGCTGGACATGGGCACGCTGCTCGATCAGCTGGGCGTGGCCGTACGTACGGGTCACCACTGCGCTCAGCCATTGCTGGAACGACTGGGGCTAACCAGCACTGTGCGTGCCTCCTTCGCACTCTACAACACCGACGACGAAATTGATGCCCTCGTGGCAGCCCTGCGTCGTGTCATTCCAATGTTGCAATAGCGTCATTCACTGATCACTCAGCAATCATTTCTCAGGAATGCTATCAAACCATTACTACGAAGGGCTGATTGAAGCCGGCGTTGACGAGGCTGGCCGGGGTTGCCTGGCCGGCCCGGTCTATGCCGCTGCCGTCATCCTGCCCGACGGCTACCAGCATCCGCAGCTCAACGACTCCAAGCAGCTCACTGACCGTCAGCGACGACAACTGCGACAGGTGATAGAACGCGATGCCGTGGCATGGGCCGTTGGCGTCTGCTCACCGCAGGAGATTGACCAACTCAACATTCTCAACGCCAGCATCCTGGCCATGCACCGTGCCTTGGAGGGGCTGAAAGACATAGAGCCGCAGGCCGTCATCGTCGATGGCAACCGCTTCAAGCCCTGGCGCAACAAGCCCTATACCACCATTGTCAAGGGCGACGGCAAGCAGATGGCCATTGCTGCTGCCAGCATCCTGGCCAAGACCTATCGTGATGACTGCATGATAGCCCTAGCCGAGCAGTTCCCACAATACCAGTGGCAGCAGAACAAGGGCTACCCTACCCTGGCCCACCGACAGGCCATCCGCCAGTATGGACTCACAGAGCACCACCGACGCTCCTTCACCCAGCTGCCACCTGAGCAGCTGGAGATTCCCTTCTGAGCCGCTTTCCTCTTTTCCTTAGACTATTATATCTTAGGCAATAACATAGAAGCTAACCTATTTGTGCGCAGCCCTTCCCCTCCCTTCCAAGGGGA
>CAMNJH010000158.1 GCA_946541275.1 uncultured Prevotellaceae bacterium | reverse complement strand
GCTGGGGCCGCGTCGACGATCCGAAGAAGGTTGTCGAGCTCGACCAGAAGATCAACGTGGTTATCCTGGACTTCGACGAGGAGAAGAAGCGCATTGCCCTTGGCCTGAAGCAGCTCACTCCGCATCCTTGGGATGCTCTGGATCCTGACCTCAAGGTGGGCGACCACATCAAGGGTAAGGTTGTTGTCATTGCCGACTACGGTGCATTTGTTGAGGTGCAGCCCGGCGTTGAAGGCCTGATTCACGTCAGTGAGATGTCATGGAGCCAGCACCTGCGCAGCGCTCAGGAATTCTTGAAAGTTGGCGATGAGGTGGAGGCTGTGATCCTGACTCTTGACCGCGACGAGCGCAAGATGTCACTGGGCATCAAGCAGCTGAAGGAAGACCCATGGGAGACCATCGACGTGAAGTATCCCGTTGGCTCCAAGCACAATGCCAAGGTTCGCAACTTCACCAACTTCGGTGTATTTGTTGAACTGGAAGAGGGCGTTGACGGTCTGATTCACATCAGTGATCTGAGCTGGACCAAGAAGGTGAAGCACCCCTCAGAGTTCACCAAGGTTGGTGAGCCCATCGACGTGGTTGTACTCGATATCGACAAGGAGAACCGTCGTCTCAGCCTCGGTCACAAGCAACTGGAGGACAATCCTTGGGATGCTTTCGAGGAGAAGTATGCCGTTGGCAGCGTCCATGAGGGCAAGATCACCGAGGTGCTGGAAAAGGGCGCCGTGGTTCAGCTTGAAGAGAACGTTGAGGGTTTTGCCACTCCGAAGCACTTGGTGAAGGAAGACCAGACTCAGGCTCAGCTTGGCGAGGTTCTGCCCTTCAAGGTTATTGAGTTCAACAAGGACAGCAAGCGCATCATCCTCAGCCACAGCCGCACCTTTGAAGATGCACAGCGTGAGGAGAAGCGTGCCGCCCGTAAGGCTGCTGCACCCCGTGCTGCCAAGAAGGACGACACCCCGAAGATTGAGAACGTCGCTGCATCGACCTCTTTGGGTGATCTTGACGTGCTGGCTCAGCTGAAGGCTCAGATGGAAAAAGGTGAGTAAGAAATAGTCTCATTAGATATCCAATGTAAATAGGAGGTGATTGCTGCACAGCATTCACCTCTTTTTTATGAGACAATGATTTAAAACTTTTATGTACGCGCGCGTATATATCGCGCGAAGGAAGGAGCAACAAGTGCTACAGGATGTGTTAATAGGCTGGTGTTGTGCTGTTTACGGAAGCAAATTGGTCTCCTTGAAGTGCTACCGAAAATGCTACAGATGCTACCGGTAAGTCCCCCATCTGTGCATGTAGCAAAAGGGCGGCGCCCCTTTTCAAAAAGTCGCCGCCATTTTTTGAAAAATCGACGCCGCATGAAAAAATCTCGATGAGACATACAGAAAAGTCGGGCGCGACTTTTTCTGTATGTCTCATTTCTGCACAAAAGTGTCCAAATGTGCAACTAGCAACTCACCCCTACCAATAGCATTTCCTGTAGCATTTTCCAAAATCCAAAAAGCACCCACAAAACTCTGTAATCCAGTGCATTATAGTTGCCGGTAGCACTTGTAGCGCTTTCTTTCGTCTTATATATCACGCGGCGTGTAAAGGCCGCACATTCGTATATTCGTCTTAGATGCTGCACATGACAGCAAAAACATTATCTTTAAAAAAGCTGATTAGTCCAATTCAAAGATGCCTGTTGGCATAGTTCGCCTAAGCACTTCCAGTTGTAGGTCCTTCCCTGCAATAATACCATAACTACGAAGCACCGCCTCTACGGTTTTGCGAGCCAGTTCCGGATGGTTGTTTTCCTCAGAAAGATGGCACAACCATACCTGGCATAACTGTTCGCCCATATTCTGGGCAATGGCCTCTCCACAGGCATTGTTGTTCAAATGGCCTGTTCCACTGGTGATGCGCACTTTAAGGTGTTGGGGGTAAGGTCCTGACATCAGCATCTCTCGGTCGTGGTTGGCCTCAATGACCAAATAATCAGCCCGCGATATACAGGAAGCCATTTCCTCAGTGATATGTCCAGCGTCGGTAATGATGCAGAACACCTTTCCCTCAGCTTCAATCATGTACCCCACATTATCACTGCTGTCGTGAGGCACGGTGAATGGAGTGACCAGGAAGTCCCCTACCCTAATCGGCAACCCTGCCTCCACCATATGACGGTCGACAGGATCTACTTTTCGTGTCACGCAATAGTTGTGATCTATTCCTTTATGCACCAGCTCCGTGGCATAGACGGGCAGATGGAGGTCATGACTGATACTGCCAACACACTTGATGTGGTCGGCATGGTCATGAGTAATAAACAAATGATGAACCTGCGACATGTTCAATCCGTAGTCACGGAAATATTTCTTCAGCGTGCGGATTCCTACACCGGCGTCGATCATCAGACCGTCGTTGCCTGTATAGAGAAAATAGCAATTTCCACTACTACCGCTGCCAAAAGAAATAAATCTCAACATCTGGATTGTTCAAATTTTCCTGCAAAGTTAATAAATAAATCTGAGGTATAAGATTTGCTCTTTGAGATTTATAAATACTTAATACTTTTTAAACATAAAAGTACACGCTAGAAAGGCAGTCCTACAGCGAAGTGGAAAGCATAGTCCCTACTGAATCGCGGATGCAGGATAGGATAGTGTTCTTCCTCGTCATCTTCATAAGCCGGATTGACAGCCTTCATACCCAAATCAAAGCGCAAGATGAAATAGCCCAGGTTGAAACGCAATCCCAATCCATAGCTGGCTGCCAACTGGCTAGGAAAGTCTTTCAAGCTGAACTGACCACCTGGCTGAATGTCGTAGGCTCTCAATGTCCAGATATTACCTGCATCAACGAATGCAGCTCCATCCAGTTTCCAGAACAAATGCGTGCGATACTCTACGTTCAAATCCAGTTTCATGTCGCCCGTCTGGTTAATAAAGTTTATACGGCCGTCGCGTTCCTTGTATTTTCCTGGTCCCAGTGATCGCACACTCCAACCTCTGACGCTATTGGCTCCACCAGAGAAATAGCGTTTCTCAAAGGGCAGCACATTGCTGTTGCCGTATGGATAAGCAATGCCAAAACCCATGTGGAATACCAGTTGGTTGCTCTGGTCTATCGCATAAGAACGTGTCAAGTCAATATCGGCCTTTACATACTGTGCAAAAGCAATGTTGAATACCCTATAGTGGTCCTGGTGGTCTTTCTCAGCGCTCAGCATTTTAGCTCCCAATGAAAGTATATTACCAGAAGTCTCAATGTTTGTTTTCACGGCAAGGGGACCATTGGCATAAGAATAGCCGAAGCCCAGTTTCGTAATGAACAAATCCTCGTAATTATAGCGAAGAATGGCATTTCGTGACGTCTCACTGTCCAGATACTCCCGACGGAAAGTAGGTGAAATCCACGGCATGAAGACATAGTTCAGGTCGAGCAAGTCCAGCTGGTATCTATCGTGCCGCTCAGGCAGATTCCAGCGGTAGCGCCATGCTGCAGAGAGCACTCGACGATGGAATTCGGGACGGTCCTGAAGGTCGTACATCAGTGACACCTCGCTAGTGGCGTTCAAGCGCTGGCGAAGGTCAAGGCGAAGAAAAGGAGCAATGAAGCGGGGAAACTGTAGTCGTGTTTCCAGTGAGTATTCATTGAAATCCTGATTACCATAGCCCTCCAACCCTCTAATGGCCTCATAGGCTCCACGCAGTTCCACACTGAGCAGTTCACTTCCACGGAACAGATTGCGGTTCTGGTAAGTCAGTGATGCGGCGGCACCTAAATCACCGGCAGTATTGGTTCCTTCAGGCTGGAAACTCAGAGTTGAGGGCTTGTTGGTTTGTATTTGTATGTCACAATCCAGCAGGTCGGTACCTTCTACGGGAGTTATCAGGATGTTCGTGTATTTCACTGCCTGCAGCCGTCCGAAATGATTGTAGGTATTCTTCAGTCCAGTTGCCGTATAAGGCTGTCCTTCATTCAGATGCGTACATTCCTTGAGTACATGGTGCCGCAGGTGGAGCCGATTGTCGGCAGGGTCTCCGCTAGCAAAGGTAATGTGGCGCATTTTGTAATGGGAATGCAATGTATCAGGACGATTGGTCTGATGGAAAAGCCCTAGCCGCAGAGTAAGGTCTATCAAATGGGAGCCACTGGCGGTATCAGCCTGATAAGTAATGAATTCCTTGTGGAACCGATAGTACCCCTTGTCGGCCAACAGTTCAGTGATACGCTTACGCTCTGCATCAAGCTGATTCACGTTGAAGCGCATGCCCTCATACAACTGCCTATGGGCGCTATCGGCCTCCAGCAGGCTGGCTATATTCGGATCGTCGATGGCATAATTCAATTTGTGAATGAAATAAGGCTGTCCCGGCAGAAGCCAATAGGTAACATCGGTCTTCTTCCCATGATGATGAGTCTCAAATACTACATCCGCATTCAAGAAGCCTTCATTGCGAAGTTGCTGTTTCAAGTCGCCACTGGACAACTGTGCTTTCAGCGAGTCATAGATGACTGGCGGTTCACCAATTGCTCGCAAAGTGCGGTTGATCCATTTTGTGGAATCACTCCCTGACAAGGAGTAAGTATAAAGTGGCAAACGGATAGCAGAAAACCATTTTGAGTTTGGCATCTGTCTGACATAATTGCGCAGAATAGCAGTATTCACATCATGGTATTCGCCAATGGTTTTCACCTTCACCGAATTCAACAGTGTTTCGTCTTCAGGTACATATCTGGTCGTGCTGCACGAGCCCCAAAACATCACTGCGCACAACAAACATATTCCGATTTTAAACAATCTGCACATTTTGGCTGCAAAGATACGAAAAAAAATACAATTCGGTGTGCTTAATTCATAATTATTTAGTACCTTTGCAGCCTAAAAAGATTGTTTTATGGCTTCCGAAAAAATCAGGATTAAAGATATAGCACTGCGTGCAGGTGTGTCAGTAGGTACTGTTGACCGCGTCCTGCACAAACGCCCCAATGTGTCGAAAATAGCTTTGGAAAAGGTAGAGAAAGCGCTAAACGAAATGGATTATGAACCCAATGTCTATGCTTCTGCCTTAGCTTACAACAAAGACTACACCTTCATCTGCATCATACCCCAGCACGAGAGTGAGGCATACTGGGAAGAGATCGAGGATGGAGTGCAGGCAGCCACCAAGCGCCGCCGAGACTTTCACGTTTCCTTGCGTCTACTCTATTATGAGCGCTTTAATGGTGAATCTTTTCAGGAAGCCACCAGGGATTGTCTGGACGCCAAGCCAGATGGGGTTATCGTTGTCCCAGCCAAGCTGGAACTGACACGCGATTTCACTGAGAGCCTCACTGAAAGGCAGATTCCATTTATCCTGCTAGACTCATATCTTCCTGACCTAAAGCCCTTGGCTTTTTTCGGCCAAGACTCCTTCCAAAGTGGCTATTTTGCAGCTCGTATGCTGATGCTCATAGCCAACAAGGAAACGGAAATAATGTTGATGAAGCATTTGAAGGACGGACACATTGGCTCTAAGCAGCAGAACAACCGCGAGACGGGATTCCGTCACTACATGCATGATCATTTCCCTGAGATTAAAATCACAGAAATTGACCTGCCTCTAGGGGCTTCGCGCGAGGATTATGACCAGATTCTGGAGGAATTCTTTACCACCCACCCCCATGTGCACCATTGCATCACTTTCAACTCGAAGGCACATCTGGTGGGACAGTTCCTGCTGCGAACAAATCGCCGAAACGTACAAATTATGGGTTACGACATGGTGCCCAAGAATGCAGAGTGTGTGCGCCAAGGAAGCATCTCCTTCCTCATTGCACAGCATGCCTACATGCAGGGATACGCATGCATTGAGACACTGTTTCAGGCCATCGTGCTCAAGAAAGAAGTGACA
>CAMNJH010000157.1 GCA_946541275.1 uncultured Prevotellaceae bacterium | reverse complement strand
TGCGCTGGCCTCCGTCTCGATGGCCTACTATCGCCGCGCCATGCAGAACGGTCTGCCCAAGTTTGTGCGCTTCGCCAAGAACGTGTGGAACATCAGCGGTGACGAAATGACCGACGAGCAGATGGCCGAAGCAGGTCTGCAGGCCTTGAAAGCATGGATGCTGGAGATCGGTCTGCCACTCACCATCAGTGAGCTGGGTGCTACCGCCGAGATGATTCCCGGCATCACCGAAACCACCGTTGTCTATCCCGCCGGCTATCTGAATCTGACGAAGGAGGATGTGGCAGAAATCTTGAAAGAGAGTATGTAACAATATTCTCTTTCAGCCGTTCAGGCGAATTTGCAAATTCGCCTGCCGTGAATATAAGAATTTGTAATTCGATAAGTATAAGATACAAAATAAATGTCATGCCAAGATTTGCTTTTAGAGAATGACTGGCGGCTCAAATGTAATGAGATTTTGAATAGAGACCATTATATTTGTCAAGATTGTGGTTCATTGGGGTTTCATAATGGAGGAAACCATATGAGTCTAAACTGTGTTTCTGATGTTGACATCTTATTTAAGGATTGGAGATTTAATGGTCTGCCTTTTTCTGAATTCATAAGCAAGATTCCAACATTGAAAACGCAAAAGATTGCTATTAGCACCAAAGAGGAAACTAATAATCTCGATAGCGTTAAAATATATCGTTTGCCACTACAAAGGCCATATACTATTTTTGAATATGGTTCAAAGGCTATTTGTGATTATACATTAGCCACTTCAGTTTATACCGAATTGTATATCGAAAATAATGTTAGCAATATAAAGCATAAAGATGAAGGAGGACGGGTTATATATTTTGAATTTGAACAACAATTATCTGCAGCGACATATGTGAATATTGAGCACATACTTATTGGCACTTTTATCGTTATCGTTAATATTACGTTTGGAAACAAAGTTATTTCTATACACTTATCTTCTGGCTGTGGAATAAAAGGCTTAAATGTACATCACAATTATTACATAATGGGAAACAAGCCTTGGGAATATGCAAATGATGCCCTTATTACTCTTTGCCAAGATTGTCATTGCAAAAGGCATAACGACGCAAAGGTTCCATTATACACTAATAATCATCATCTAATTAAGTATTTGATTCCATGCAGTCGATGTGATGGAAGTGGCTATTTGCCACAATACAATCATGTAGAAAATGGTATCTGCTTTAAATGTGGTGGAGAAGGTGTCGTATTAGATGACTAATTTGCTATTAGGGCTCCCCTCACAGCGCCCCTTGCAAATTCTAAATGGTATTTACACGGCGGAGTTCCTATGGCAAAAGGTGAACTACATCCATCAGAATCCCGTCCGGGCTGAGATTGTAGCGCGAGCCGAAGACCATCTATACAGCTCGGCACGAAATTATGCGGGAGGAAAGGGACTGCTGGAAATGGGCGTCGTGCGTTTCTAAAGTGTTTTTTCATAGGCGCATTGCAAATGATTATACTCCGTTCAGCCGAATTAATTCGGCTGAACGCAAGATTGCAGGTCGCCAGTACCAGTGTCTAGAAAAGTGACCGTATGCCAGAATAGACATCTCACAAACTGTGGGTGCCAGGACGTGATGAGAGCCCCCTTGTCATTTCTTATTGGCAGTTTCCACCTCTCGTATGCAGTTCAGCGCATTGAGTGTGCGGGGATATCCAATGAAGGGCAGGTTGGCTGAGATGACAGCAATAAGGAAGTCCTTGTCGTTGCCCACATGATAGTTGCCAGCGATGTGTCCTTTCAGCTGGGGTTCGCAGCCTCCCTGTGCAGCCAGGAAGCAGAAGGTAATCAACTCGCGCATCTTCACATTCAGTCCCGAGCGGGTATAATAGTCACCGAAGCAGTTATCGGCCAGCCAGAGGTTGATGTGCCGGCTATCGTCAGGTCCCGACTTCCAGAAGTCGCGCATTCCCTCGCCGAAGCAGTCCACCTGTGCCTGTGTGCCACGCTCGCGCCTGTTTTCCATCGTGGTCTGTGCCTGAGGGGCCAGGGGCAGTTCAATGCCGCAGTGCCTGAAGACGTCGTTAGTGGCGGTGAGGAAAGGCCGCACGCGCCCCAGTCCAAGGTAGGCCGTGGCCTGATAAACAATCTCCTTCACCTCCACGGGTGTGACACCGTTTTTCAATGCCTGGGGCAGCAGTTCGCAGTATTCGTCAATGCCCTGACAGCCCAGCAGCGTGGCCAGATAACAGATGTGGCGGGTGCGGTCGTCGAGGGTGGTCTTCACCTGGTTTACCACCTCACTGAAGGCGAACGCCTCAAAGCGCTCAGTATATTCGGGGTCAGTGACGCTCAGCAGCTGCTGGCTGGCAGGCAGCTTGTCGTACTCTTCATCCACCACGGGCTCCAGCCACTCGTTTGAAGCGCCTTCCTCCACCTTCGCCATGAAGGTCAGGTGCTGGAACCATGAGTCCTTTGCAGCACCGTGCCAGTGCTTGGCCTCAGCAGGGATGGCCACCACCGTGCCAGGGTGCATGGCCAGCGGCTCCTTGCCTTCCTCCACATACCAGCCATGGCCGGCTACGCAAATGAGCACCTGCACCGACTTGTGGTGAATGTGCCAGTTGTTGCGGCAGCGGGGTTCAAAAGTCACGTTCACCAGTCCGCTGTTCTGGCCGTCGAGCGGTGCCAGATAGCTGTTGCCAATAAAATACTGGGCATAACCCGTGTTCAGCTCGCCCTTGGGCCATACGCTGAAATCTACGTTCTCTTTCATGTTTTGTGCGTTGACATTAATTCCCATCATGAGTGTAATAATAATTAGCAGGTATTTCTTCATTTTTTCGTAGTTTGATGATTTAACGGTGCAAAATTAAGCATAAAAAACGAGAACCGGGTTATACTTATTACGGATTCATTTACCTTTTTTACTGATTTTCATCTTTTTTGTTTCTTCATTCAGAAAAAAATGGTAACTTTGCAATCCCTACGCATGGAAGGAAACGAACCTGACACAAGGCCTACTAACACATTTTGCACATGAACTTCTTAGAACTTGTAAAGAACAGATACAGCTGCAGGGCCTACCAGCCGCAAGCTGTGGAGAAAGAAAAGCTGGACTACGTCATGGAGTGCGTGCGACTGGCACCCTCAGCCGTCAACAAGCAGCCTTGGCAGTTCCACATTGTCAGCGCCGAGCCCGACAGGCAGAAGCTGCAGCAGTGCTACCAGCGCGACTGGTTCGGCACGGCTCCTATCTACATCATTGCCAGCGTGCTGCATGATGAGGAATGGGTGCGAGCCGACGGGAAGCACCACGGCGACATCGACATTGCCATTGCCGTGGAGCACCTTTGCTTGGCAGCCACCGAACAGGGGCTGGGCACCTGCTGGGTTTGCAATTTCGACGCCGCCCGGTGCAAACAGCTGTTCAACCTGCCCGTTGCCGAGGAACCGGCAGTGCTCATCCCCCTGGGCTATCCCGCCGACGCACCCAGGGAGAAGAACAGGAAACCCATTGACACCATTGCCAGCCACACAGCATGAGCATAGCCATCTATACCATCACATCGGAGTTGCACAATGAGCAGTCCGTCAGCGCCGTGACTCAGGAATTCCTGAGCAGCCTCCACACGGAATTTGATCTCAAGGGTGCCGACTTCACCGATTACGGCAGCCACCCACTCAGCCTCATCTACGTGCGCACAGGAGGCACGGAGGGCTTCTTCAAGCGCCTGCTACCCCAGCTGCGCGCCAGGACTGCTGCACCGTTCTACCTGCTGACGTCAGGGAAGAGCAATTCGCTGGCAGCGTCGATGGAGATTCTGTCGTTCCTCCAGCAGAATGGCCTAAGAGGCGAGATTCTTCATGGCCACCCTGACTATATAGCCACCAGAATCCGTCAACTGGCCAAGGTGAGTCAGGCCCGCCTGCAGCTGCAAGGCTGCAAACTGGGCATCGTCGGTCAGCCTTCCGACTGGCTTATTGCCAGCCATGCTGACAAGAACAGGGTGAAGACGCTGGGCATTGAATTGGTCGACATTCCCATGCAGGAACTGCTGCAGGCCATTGCCACCAGTCCACAGGAGGTGGACCACTGCTACCTGGAGCTGGCCTCACGGCAACCATCCATCAGACAGTCACTGCCCGGGGCCATGCAAATATATCATGCCCTGCGCAGCCTCTGCTCCAGGCACCAGCTGCAGGGCTTCACACTGCGCTGTTTTGACCTGCTTACCGCCGTACACAATACGGGCTGCCTGGCGCTGGCCCGACTGAACGCTGAGGGCTTCGTGGCAGGCTGCGAGGGCGACGTGCCCGCCATGCTGTCCATGAAGATTGCCCAGGCGCTACTGGGCGTCAGTGGTTTCCAGGCCAACCCTGCCAGCGTTGACCCATTGACGGGCCGGCTGCTGTTTGCACATTGCACCATCCCCCTGAATCTGGTGGAACGCTATGAGCTGGACACTCATTATGAGTCGGGCATTGGTGTGGGCATCAGAGGATATATGAAGGAAGGGCCTGTCACTATCTTCAAGGTGTCAGCCGACCTGACCCGCCACTTTGCCGAGGAGGGACAACTGGTGAAAAGCCAGGCCCAGCCCGACCTATGCCGTACGCAGCAGGTCATTCAGCTGGACAACATCCAACGGGCCAGCTATTTCCTCACCAACCCCATTGGCAACCACCACATCATTCTGCCCGGCCACCATAAACAGCTGCTGGACGAAATGATGCTCAATGCCTGATAAAAGGCTATGGGACATCGTTGTTGGCGAAATGTGCAGAGCAAGATGGCCACACACTCTCTTTCTTTGCTTTCTCGCGCGCGCGTATATTTCGCGCGAATGTAGGTGCTACAAGTGCTACCAGCGGTGCTAACCGTCTGGATTTGTGGTGCTTACGGGTGCAAATTAGCCTCTCGGAAGTGCTACCGGAAATGCTACAGGTGCTACTGGGAGCCCCCGACCTGTCCATACCACAAAAGGGCGGCGAGTTTTTCCAAAAAGTCAACGAGATTTTTCAAAACGGCGGCGCCGTTTTTCAAAAAGTCGACGCCATTTTTTGAAAACTCGGCGCCGCATGAAAAAATCCGGATGAGACATATAGAAAAGTCAGGTCGCTACTTTTCTATATGTCTCATTTCTGCACAAAAGCACACAAATGAGCAACTGACAGCTCACCCCTACTGGTAGTATTTCCAGTAGCATTTTTCAAAAGACAACATGCACCCACAAAGTACTGTAATTCAACGCATTACAGCCGCCTGTAGCACTTGTAGCACTTTCTTTTATCCTAAATATAACGCGCGTGCGCGTAAAACCGTACAAGTACAAAGTCAACTAAAATATCTGACAGCATAACAATACGAAAAACAAAGGTAATGATATAGAACTTGGCACAAAAGTAGCATGACTTATAGTTTTATAAAGATAGAGACCCCACCCCTGCCCCTCCCCTTGAAGGGAGGGGAACTGCTGCCGCCTTGTCCGCCACAGGAGCCCGTAGGCATATTCCCGACCTTTGGTCGCCTACCCGTTGCCTTTCCCCTCCCTTCAAGGGGAGGGGCAGGGGTGGGGTCTGTAACTTTTAACCAACTATTTCTCTTCATTAAATAAGGAAGCTATAATGCTCTTGCACTTTGTGCCAACAACTATACTATTTCCAAAACAAAAGCAAAGCCAGTAAAGGATTTTTAACAATGGGCATCGAAAGCGTATCCAGGAACGAAAGTTTTCTACGCTTAGAGAAGCCCAGTGGAAATAGCGGTTTCTAGGAAACCAGGTGTATCCATGTATGGGTTTTTCTACTAAAAAAGCATAAATTTCACAAGTTTGTGAATCAAAGTTTGTGAAATTTATGCTTTTTGAGTACCTTTGCAGGCGCTAAGCGAAAAGCAGTTGCTTATGCCTTTGCAATTGGACGATGGTGTAATGGTAACACTACAGGTTTTGGTTCTGTCATTCCCGGT
>CAMNJH010000156.1 GCA_946541275.1 uncultured Prevotellaceae bacterium | reverse complement strand
TGTGTACTATATATAAATAGAACGTCATAAAAGTCTAAACACTCATGAAAAAAATGCAAAGAATCATCACATTGGCACTGCTGGCCGTAACGCTGCTGGCATGCCACGCTACAAAACCGGAAACCGCCATCCCGGCCGGTGAGACCACTGCCTATTCACTGCGCGACTTCACAGCCATTAAGGCCAGCGGCATTGTCAACGTGCTGTTCACTGAAGGCTCTTTATGGAATGTGGAGGTGGACGAAAGCCCTAACTCTGAGCTGAAGACCATTGTTGAGATAAAAGGCACGACGCTCATGGTCTATACAAAGACGAAGAATAATCGCTCCAGCCATTACGACGGCACCCCAACAGTACGCATCACCGCTCCACAGCTGAACAGCATCCAACTGAGCGGCACGACATCCTTCAGTGCTGACCAGCTGCATGGCAAGAAGCTATCGCTCAGGTTGTCAGGAGCATCAGCCGTAGGAGTGGGACAATTCAACTACGACGGGGCAGAGATAAACTGCTCAGGAGCCTGCAAGCTGACGGGCGCCATGACTGCCGACGATTTGCAAATGACGTGCAGCGGGGTCTGCAAGGTGGCACTCAATGTAAAAGGAAAGACGATGAAGGCAGAAAACCATGGTGCCTCGGAGTGCGACCTCACCTTCGTTGGAGGCATCATCGACTTCAGCAACAGTGGGGCAGGCATGGTCGACCTGAAGCTGGTGGACTGCCAGGAAGTGACTGCCCGCAACAGCGGGGCCAGCAAGTTCGTCATCAGTGGCAATGCCGACAAGACCACAATCAAAGCCTCTGGCGTATCCAAAATCGACACTTCGAGACTGAACCAATACTAGGCCTGGACCACCATGAACGACTGGCAGAGCGAACTGCAGCGCATACGCCCGATGCTGCTCAGCACGGCACGCCGCTATCTGGGCGGCAGTGACGAGGCTGAAGACGTGGTGCAGGATGCCCTGTTGAAAATATGGACCGTGCGCGCCACGCTGATACAGCCCATTGAGCCCTTTGCCACGGTGCTGGTGCGACACCTGGCCCTCAACCATCTGCGACGTCATCAACCCACCAGGATTTCTCTCTCGGAAATAGAGCAGATGGAGGACCCTTCGCCCAGCGCCGATGGCGAAGCCACCGCCAAGATGATGCAACTGGTGGAAGCACTGCCCGAGCGCCAACAGTTGGTGCTGCGCCTACACGACATGGAGGGCATGGACTTCCAGCAGATAGCCCTCATCACGGGTATGCCTGCAACAGCCTTGCGGCAGATGGCCAGCCGCACACGGCGCCACCTGCGCCTGCGCTATCTGGCAGCCATCACGGCCGCCGTGGCCATTGTGCTGGTACCTATGCTGGGCCTGCGCGCCTATCAGGACTATCGGCTCAGCTGCCTTTATGAAGGCTCCTACACGGTGGTCAACGGCAAGCGCAATGACAACTTGCGCCAAATCAGGCCTCAGCTGGAACTGGCCTTGGTTCAGGCCGAGGCCATAGAAGCCGAGGTGGACCAGAAAGCCCTGGTACGACAGGCCGAGGCCGACGTGCTGCAAGCCATCAATGACCCAGAAGAGCGTCAACGATTAGAAAAACTCTTATCAGAATAGAAAGGAAACGCCCATGAACATCATGAAAAGAACCATCGGCCTGACCATCATGCTCTGCCTTCTGGGCACCATTGTGGCCACAGCGCAAAACAAGATAGACCAACTAGTGGAAAGCTTCTCTACCATAGGTTCGGCTACCTTCACCTCGGTAGTGGAACGCGACCCGGAGACACGACAGGTGCTGAAAGTGGTGAAAGTGCTGAAGATAAATGGCGGTCAGGCCACCGAGCTGAGGTCGGCCTTCCTGAAAGAGCGTGAGAGCGGCAACTTCACCGAGCAGAAGAGCGACAACGAGCAGACGCTGACCCTCAATTGCGAGAACAAAAAGCAGGTGCGCATCTACCTGCTGCGCCTCACCAATGTACAGTCATGGCCACACGCCCAGTGCACCATCATTGTAAAAATGAAACAGCAGTGATGCCACACCCTGCAATAGTACTCGGGACCACTACTCCTCAAGGAGCTCAGAAGCCTGGTCGGAAAGCACGTCCTGGGCCTCTTCCATGGGGATGATGCCATTGAGCAGGAACCAAGCAGCAGTAGCCTGCGTGTAGACAAAGCGGATGCCATCCTTGGTGATGAAGAACTCTTCAGGGAGGTCGGCCATCTCGTCAATAAACGCCGGATCAAGGAAGCCCTCGTTGCCAGCATATTCTTTCTTCAAGGCCTTGTGAACGAGCTTCAGCAGCTTGGGTGACTGGGACTTACTGAACAGCCATTTGCCATCCAGCTGCCGGCCATCGGCCTTGAGGAATGTAGCTCCCCTGTTGGCAGAATAGCCGTCGCCACCAAAGTAGCAGTCATAGTCGAAGGTGTAGGTGACATACTTTTTTTCATTGACAATCAGACGGGCAGTAGCATTCTCATCCAATACCTCGTCCATCTCCTCTCCTTGGGAGTAGCAGTCCCAGCCATTCTTCAGATGCTCGGCCGAAAGATTGCAATAGGCATCAACGAAGGCCTGTCCATCATTGCTCAGTTTGGAGGCCTCTTCCACATTTCCCACATAATCCTCCATCATACTATATAGGTAGTCAAATATCACTTTGCGCAGGTTCTCATCGCCACCCACGGGGAAGTCAATCTTATACTGAGCACTGGTGTGAGGGCCCTCATGCGACTTGGAGAATTCCTTTGTGACCAGCTCTATGACTTTCTCTTCTTCGTCGGCACTTCCCTTGGTAGTGCCTTTCTTGTCGGAACATGCCAGCACCATGACAGCCAGCAAGGACAACGCCAATAGTTTTTTCATATTAATTCTTTATGGGGTTATTTTCTGCAAAAATGGCCATTCGCTGCTCCAATTGCTCGTACTGATGGTCCTCAATAAACGAGGTACACACACGCAGGCCTTCCTGATGGGAGCCAGTGGTGACAAGGCAGATGGCAGAGACTCCGTAATACATCAGCTCGCGAGCCAACTGCCCGCTGGTCATGCCAGGATAGCCGATGGTAAAGTAAAAGCCGTCGGCTATGGGCTGGTCCAAGTCACGGTCGTAAACAATGTAGAAGTTGTGGCGACAGAATATTTCCTTCAGTTTGTGGGCTCGCTCACCATAGACCTTCACCTCCGAGCGGAAGTCGTACTCGCCATCACAGGCGGCACGCAGCATGGCGGCCATGGCGTACTGAGCCGAGTGGCTGGTGCCACTGCTGAGGGCATAAAGCATACGAGTGGAGAAGACCAGACCGAAAGGCAGTCCCTCATAGCGCTGAGCAAGATCAGGGAAATGGCGGTGGAACAGCTTGTCGCTGATGCACACCACACCGATGCGCTCGCCAGCATAGCTGAAAGCCTTGGAGCCTGAAATGAGCAGCATATAATTATCGGTATAACGGGCCACGGTGGGCTGGTAAGGGGGCTGGAATGGCACGCTCAGATTCTGGCGGAAATCCATGGCAAAGTAGGCCAGGTCTTCCATCACGATGGCATCATACTGCGTGGCCAACTGCCCTATCGACGCCAGCTCCTGCTCAGTCAGGCAAACCCACGAGGGATTGTTCGGGTTGCTATAGACGATGGCGCAGATGTTGCCCTTCTGCAGATAGCTCTCCACCTTCGGGCCCAGCTTCGGTCCACGATAATCGTAGACATCGAAGGTCTCATATTTGACGCCCTGCACCTGCAGCTGCATTTTCTGCACGGGGAATCCAGGGTCAATGAAGAGCACGGTGTCACGCCGATGGTCAGCCTGCGAGCAGGTGAGGAACGAGGCAAACGTGCCTTGCATGCTGCCACAGACGGGCACACACCCCTCGGCAGCAATGTCGACGCCGATGAAGGCCTTGACAAAGCGCGAGGCCTGCTGCTTCAGTTCGGGCAGGCCCTGTATGTCGGGATAGCTGTGGGCAATGCCGTCTTGCAGAGCTTTCACCTGAGCCTCCACACCCACACGGGCAGCGGGCAAGCCGGGTATACCCATCTCCATTTTTATATACTCCACGCCGCTTTTCTTTTCGGCCATGGCGGCCACTTGCTTCACCTCACGAATGGTGGCCTTGGCAAAATCCTGAATGCCCAGCCCATTGACAAGCTGGTCAACAATTTCTCGTTGGATTGGTGTAGGTTTCATCGTTTGAATCTAATTATGGTTGTTTTCTAGTTGCAAAGTTACAATTTTTTTTATGAAAAACAATAGAATATCGAAGAAAATGTGTACCTTTGCGCGCGACGACGATATGTGATGTGAAGAAATCAGGAATTAGGACTTTATAATTACTTATATTTAGATAATGAAGGAGTTTGTCATCTCCGAAGCAAAGACCGAGACAGCCGTACTTGTTGGACTGATAACCCCGCAGCAGGACGAGTCGAAGACCAAGGAATACCTGGACGAGTTGGAATTCCTGGCCGAGACGGCTGGCGCTCGCACCGTAAAACGGTTCACACAGCGCGTAGGCGGCCCCAGTCAGGTGACCTACGTAGGCAGCGGCAAGCTGCAGGAAATCAAGCAATACATCAAAGCCTGTCAGGACACCTATGACGAATGGGTAGAGAAGGGAGAGGAGTGGAGTGAGGAGAGTCCTGCCACCCTCTCAGGAAAGACTTTCCACGAAGCGAAGACTCCCCCCGAACCCGTTGGCATGGTCATTTTTGACGATGAATTGTCAGCCAAACAGCTGCGCAACATTGAAAAGGAACTGCAAGTGAAGATTCTGGACCGTACCAGCCTGATACTCGATATTTTCGCCATGCGCGCCCAGAGCGCCGAGGCCAAGGCCCAGGTGGAGCTGGCCCAGCATCGCTACATGCTGCCCCGACTGCAGCGCTTGTGGACTCACCTGGAGCGCCAGGGCGGCGGCTCTGGCGGCGGCGGTGGCAAGGGAAGCGTGGGACTGCGTGGCCCTGGCGAGACGCAGCTGGAGATGGACCGCCGCATCATTCTGCACCGCATCACCCTGCTGAAGCAGCGCCTGGCCGAGATTGACCAGCAGAAGACCACCCAGCGCAAGAACCGGGGCCGGCTGATACGCGTGGCGCTGGTGGGCTATACCAACGTAGGTAAGTCGACACTGATGAACCTGCTGTCGAAGAGCGACGTCTTCGCCGAGAACAAACTCTTCGCCACGCTCGACACCACCGTGCGCAAGATGACCATCGACAACCTGCCCTTCCTGCTGGCCGACACCGTGGGCTTCATCCGCAAGCTGCCTACCGACCTGGTGGACTCCTTCAAGTCGACCCTCGACGAGGTGCGCGAGGCCGACCTGCTGGTGCACGTGGTGGATATCTCCCATCCCGACTTTGAGGAACAAATCCGGGTGGTGGAGACCACGCTGAAGGAGCTGGGCTGCGCCGAGACGCCCGCCATGATCGTATTCAACAAGATAGATGCCTATACCTGGGTGGAGAAGGATGCCGACGACCTGACGCCGGAGACGCGGGAGAACGTGAGCCTCGACGACCTGAAGCGGACGTGGATGGCGAAGGTCGCCGACTCTCAGAACTCAGAACTCGAAACTCAAATCTCAAGGTACTTGGAGTGCATCTTCATCTCCGCCCGCCAGAAGGAGAATATCGACGAGCTGCGCCAGGTGCTTTACAAGCGGGTGCGCGAGCTGCACGTACAGAAATATCCCTATAACGACTTTTTATACCAAGACTATGAGTGAGTACAGACAACTGACACAAAGCGAGATTGAAGTGCTGGAGAACAACGTCTGCTGGGCTGAGGACTGGCAGCGCGTGATGGTAGACGAGGCTTTCAAGCCCTACAACTTCCACCGCGTGATGTTCTACGGCGACATACGCCTGGGCAAGTTCCAGAAACAGGTGGAGGTGTCGAAGGGCTTCCTGAAGCACTCCGGCATCAACGACACCACGCTGCGCAACGTCACCGTGGGCAACGACTG
>CAMNJH010000155.1 GCA_946541275.1 uncultured Prevotellaceae bacterium | reverse complement strand
TTTTATAGGTCATGTCGCCATAGCCCTCAATCTCGAAGAGCCCGGGCACGGGGAAATCCACCCACTGCGAGTCGTCGAACTTCAGCGAGAAGAAGTCGGCCGGAGCCAGGTTGTGGTCTTTCACGAAGTTGAACTTCCACTTGCCTTCCATCGACAAGTAGCGGCTGCTCTTCGTCTTGTCGCCAGCCATGGCCTTGTCGGCATTCTCGAAGGCGAAGAACGAGGCTCGGCGGGCCTCACGGTTCACTTGATTCACGGCAGGGTCACGCCAACAGGGGGCAACCTCTGCAAATGCACTGCACGCAGTGAGCAGCGCAACTGACAGGAAAACTTTTCTTAGCATAGTTAGTAAGTATTATAGTAATTAATCTTTCTCTGAAATCATTTGCAGGAACTCGTCTTCACTGACGATGCGGACACCCAGCTTCTGGGCCTTCTCCAGCTTCGAGGGCCCCATGTTGTCGCCTGCCAGGATGAAGCTGGTCTTGCCGCTGATGGAGCCAACGTTCTTGCCGCCGTTCTGCTCAATGAGCAGCTTGTACTCGTCGCGCGAATGATGCTCGAACACGCCACTGATGACGATGCTCTGTCCCGCCAGCTTATCGCTCTGGGCAGCTGTCTGCTCGGCTGAGAGGGCAAACTGCAGACCGTAGCCACGCAGGCGCTCCACAATCTGGCGGTTCTTCTCATCATGGAAGTAGGCAATGATGCTGGCGGCCATCACCTCGCCTATTCCCTCCACCTCCTGCAGCTCCTGCAAGGAAGCCTGCATCAGTGCGTCCATCGACTTGAAGTGGCGGGCCAGCAGACGGGCAGAAGTCTCGCCCACGAAACGAATGCCCAGGGCAAAGACAACACGCTCGAAAGGAACCTCCTTCGATTTCTGAATGCCATTCACGATACGTTGTGCTGACTTGGTGCGACTGCCGTCGCCATTAATCTGCTGCACCTCAATGTCGTACAGGTCGGCCACATTCGATATGAGCTTCCGCCTGTAGTATTCGTCCACTGTCTCAGGACCCAGCGAGTCAATGTTCATGGCCTTGCGGGCTATGAAATGCTCTATGCGCCCCTTGATCTGGGGCGGACAGCCAGCGTCGTTGGGACAATACCAGGCAGCTGTCAGCTCGGATTTGGAATCGGCGCCCTCATAGCGTATCAGCGGTGTGCCACACTCGGGACAGCGCCTGATGAACTGCACAGGCTGGGCAACGATGGGACGCTCGTCGATGTTCACCCCCACAATCTTGGGGATGATTTCCCCACCCTTCTCCACATAGACCATGTCGCCAATATGGAGGTCAAAGCTCTTGATGAAGTCTTCGTTATTCAGGGTGGCACGCTTTACCGTGGTGCCAGCCAGCTGCACAGGTTCCATATTGGCCACAGGAGTCACGGCGCCCGTACGCCCCACTTGATAGGTCACCTCCAGCAAGCGCGTCTGCACTCGCTCTGCCTTGAACTTATAGGCGATGGCCCAGCGGGGACTCTTGGCCGTGAAGCCCAGTGCACGTTGTTGGCGCAGTGAGTTCACCTTCAGCACGATGCCGTCGGTGGCCACGGGCAGGTTCTTGCGCTCCGAGTCCCAGTAGTCTATGAAGGCTATAATTTCCTCAACTGTGGTCACCTTCTTCATTCCCTGCGAAATTTTGAAGCCCCACTGACGGGCTACCTCCAGATTTTCATAATGTCCATCGGTGGGCAGTTCCTCGCCCAGCAGATAGTAGAGGTAGGCATCCAGCTGCCGGCTGGCCACCACGCGTGAGTCCAGACTTTTCAGCGTGCCGCTGGCTGCATTGCGGGGATTGGCGAACAAGGGCTCCTCGGCAGCCTCGCGCTCCTTGTTCAAGCGCTCAAACGATGACCATGGCATCAGTATCTCGCCACGAATCTCGAAGTTCCGGGGGATGGGATGGTCAGCCCCCGCACCGTTCAGCACCAGAGGGATGCTGTGAATGGTTTTCACATTGCGCGTCACGTCATCGCCCTGCACACCATCGCCACGAGTGACGGCCTGCGTCAGCCGCCCATTGACATAGGTAAGCGAGATGCTCAGTCCGTCGTACTTCATCTCGCAACACACCTCAAAGGGCTCGCCTGCCAGTCCTTTCTTCACACTGTCGTACCACTGGCGCACGTCGTCCTCACTGTAGGTATTGGCCAACGAGAGCATAGGATAGCGGTGCTGCACCTGCTGGAACTCAGTGGAGATATCGCTGCCCACGCGCTGGGTGGGTGAGTTGGGATCGTAGAGCTCAGGATGGCGTTCCTCCAACTGCTGCAGTTCTTTCATCAGCATGTCGAACTCATGATCGTCAATCGTGGGCTGACTCAACACATAGTAACGGTAGTTATGCTCGTGAAGTTCGCTACGCAGCTGGGCTATACGGATTTTTTCGTCCATCAGTTTTAGATTTTGATGCAAAAGTACGAAAAAAGGAGCGAAATGCCAAATTTATTTCCAATAAGTTTAAAAGAATCCAAATGACGCGCCGCCACACGGGCTTATGGCAAGAGCGACGCCTCAAGTCGCCTTGCAGGAGCAAATGGCCGCCACGGCCTGCCTGATATTCTGCTGGGCCGTGGACTTGCGCATGGCCTCTTCAAGCGGCAGGCCCGGAGGATTGATGCAACGCACCTGTGCAAAGCCAGCCCGAAGCAGGTCATCGTAATCGCTGACACTTCCGGCTATCAAGCAGACAGGAACTCCTTTCGACTGGTGCAGAATGCCCATGGGCAGCTTGCCCATCAGCGTCTGACGGTCGGCTGAGCCTTCGCCTGTAATCACCAGATCAGCATCGCGCACTATCTCTGAATAATTGACGGCATCGAGCAGCAAGTCAATGCCTGGCCTGCATGACGCATTCAGATACTGCATAAAGGCATAGCCCAGGCCACCAGCAGCCCCGGCCCCCTCTTGCTGCGAACGGTCGAAACCAAAATGGCGAGCAGAGACCTGTGCGAACTTCCTGGCCCGCTGGTCCAATAACAGAACGTCTTCGGGCGAAGCTCCTTTCTGCGGAGCAAACACATGGGCAGCCCCATTTTGTCCGCAGAGAGGATTACGGACGTCAGTAGCAATGGTGAAGCGCACTGAGCTGAGAGACTGTATATCATCCCAACGGCCATGCGGGGCAAAGGCATCGATGAGGGCTCGCAGCATGCCCATGCCGGCATCGCTAGTGGCACTGCCTCCAAGCCCCACAATGACATGCGCCACGCCATGCCTGACGGCATCGGCCACCAACTGCCCCACCCCATAGCTCGTGGCCACCAATGGATTACGCTCGTCGGGCGACAACAACGTCAGGCCACCAGCCTGAGCCATTTCAATCACGGCCATATCGCCACGCAACAGATAGCTGGCCGTGACAGGGCGCAACAGTGGGTCGCTAACCACCCGCCTGACATACTCGCCCCCCAGGGCTGCATGGAAAGCCTGCAGAAACCCCTCGCCCCCATCGCTCACTGGCACTTGCACCACCTGAGCACTGCGGCAGGCACTCTCTATGCCCTGCGCCGCAGCTTGATTTGCCTCCTCTGACGTAAGGCAGCCTTTAAAGGAATCTATGGCAACAATTACTTTCATTTCTGCATGCAAAGATACAATAATCGTCTCCAAAATGAATGCTTTTTCGTAAGATTAACATAAAAAATATTCCTGTTCTCAACTTTTTATGCTATCTTTGCGTCGAAAACTTGACAAGCAATCTAACCACCTATTAAACAGAGAAAAGATATGGACAAACACCGACACGAAATGAACAGGCGTGAGTTCTTACGACGCCTAGGCATAGGCGCTGGTTCAGCCGTGGCGCTGATGGCCCTCGACCCCCTGAAGGCCCTGGCTGACGACAAGAAGGAACAGGCCCAGAACCGCATGACCTATCGCGTGCAGCACGGGTCGGGCGAGGAGATATCACTGCTGGGCTTCGGCATGATGCGACTGCCAAACAATCAGGACGAGGTGAACCAGCTGGTGGACTATGCCATTGAGCATGGAGTGAACTACTACGACACGGCCCCCATGTACATGGGTGGACAATCGGAAGTGCTGATGGGCAACGCCCTGTCGCGTCACCCTAGGGAGAAATACTTCGTGGCCACGAAGATGTCGAACCAGAATCGCCGCCTATGGTCGTTCGACGATTCCAAGAGAATGTATGAGCAGTCGTTCGAGCGTCTGCGAGTGGACTATCTGGACTACTATTTGCTGCACAGCATTGGCGGAGGCATGGAGTCCCTGAAAGGGCGCTTCCTTGACAACGGCATACTGGATTTCCTGCTGAAAGAGCGCGAGGCCGGCCGCATCAAGCACCTGGGCTTCTCGTACCATGGCGACGTGCGTGACTTCGACTGGCTGCTGGACCGACAGGATGAATACCACTGGGACTTCTGCCAGATACAGATGAACTTCCTGGACTGGCGCCACGCTTCCATGCGCGGTGGACGCAGGTCGGATGCCGACGCTGAGTACCTATATAGTAAATGCGAGAAAGCCGGCGTGCAATGTGTCATCATGGAGCCTCTGCGCGGTGGTGCCTTCGGGCGCATGGCCCAGGAGCTGACCGACCAGCTGAGAGCTGTGCACCCTGACGACAGCACTGCCCGCTGGGCCTTCAGATGGGTGGGCTCCTACTCCAACATCCTCACCGTGCTGAGCGGCATGAACCGCATGGACCACTTGGAGGAGAATGTGAAGACCTTCTCGCCACTAGACCCCTGCACTGAGCAGGAGAACAAACTGCTGGCATCAATAGCCGACCAGATGTCGGGCTTCCCCACCATCCCCTGCACCACTTGCGAATACTGCATGCCCTGTCCCTACGGCGTGAACATACCAGCCAACTTTGCCTATTACAATGAGGCTGTGAACAGCCACGTGCTGCCCCTGCCCGATGCCTCGGACGAGCATTACAACGAGCGCAAGCAGCTATTCCTGGATGGCTACAAGAAGGCACTGCCCGATGAGAACACCTGGGCCAAGAAATGCCAGGACTGTGAGGAATGCCTGTCGAAGTGCCCACAGCAGATACGCATTCCCAACCAGATGGCACGCATCGTGGAGACACTACGTACCAGAGGATAGCTGTGCTGAACCCTTTCAGGCTGCTCTGGCTTATCTTCAGGGCAAAACGTCCCAGCCGCATCAAGGAAATGAAAGCGGTGACCGACAGGTTCTGGCTGCGTAACAACTACGCAGCCTTAACATTTTTTGGCTTCATTGTGGTACGCAGCAAGGAGGAGGCAGCCCATATCAACAGCACCAACGACAGCCTGAAGCGTCATGAGACGATTCATCTGCGCCAGGCGCAGTCAACCCACAACTCGTGGATTTGCTTCTATACATTATATATATGGTATTACCTGAGGGCCCTACCCCAGAACAGGCACATGCGAAATGCTGCCTACTACCTGAATCCTTTCGAGATGGAAGCCTACGAACACATGTACGAGCCCGACTACCTGGAAAAATGCACAAATGGGGCTCAAGGCTGGCGCGTTTATGCCAAAATGAAGCCCAGCGAACGCAGGAAAATGTCAAAAAGTTGACGAAAATCATTAAATCATAACAAAAAGTCAGTTTTTCGCAAATTTTTCGGATAAATTGTTGCGTAATTCAGTTTTTTGCTTTATCTTTGCACCCATCAAAGAGAAATCATATCAATACAACAACAATAGTTCAACTTAAAGTAAAAAGATTTATGAATGCGCAACAAGTAGTAGAATCGCTGAAACAGCGTTTCCCCAACGAGCCGGAGTACATTCAGGCAGTAAGCCAAGTTCTTCCCACCATCGAAGAAGAGTACAACAAGCATCCAGAGTTCGAGAAGGCAAACCTCATCGAGCGCCTCTGCATTCCTGATCGCATTATCGAGTTTCGCGTGACGTGGGTCGACGACAAGGGTAACGTTCAGACCAACATGGGTTATCGCATCCAGCACAACAACGCCATTGGCCCGTACA
>CAMNJH010000154.1 GCA_946541275.1 uncultured Prevotellaceae bacterium | reverse complement strand
GCGAGGTGGAGCGCGTGCTCAACATGGCCGACGGCTGTCTGCTGCTGGTCGACGCTTTCGAAGGCCCCATGCCGCAAACCCGCTTCGTGCTGCAGAAAGCACTCCAGATAGGCCTGAAGCCCATCGTGGTGGTGAACAAGGTGGACAAGCCCAACTGCCGCCCCGAGGAGGTATATGAGATGGTGTTCGACCTGATGTTCTCGCTGAATGCCACCGAGGACCAGCTGGACTTCCCCGTCGTGTACGGTTCGGCCAAGAACGGCTGGATGGGCGAGGACTGGCAGCGGCCTACTGACAACATCACCTATCTGCTGGATAAGATTGTGGAGGTGATTCCCGCTCCCGTGCAGCTGGAGGGCACGCCCCAGATGCTGATCACCAGCCTTGACTACAGCAGCTACACGGGCCGCATCGCCGTGGGCCGCGTGCATCGTGGCATACTGACCGACGGACAACAGATTACCATCGCCCACCGCGACGGCACTATGGAGAAGACAAAAATCAAGGAGCTGCATACTTTCGACGGCATGGGCCACCATCGCACCGAGCGGGTGGACTGTGGCGACATCTGCGCCGTCATCGGACTGGAGAAGTTCGAGATTGGCGATACCATCTGCGACCTGGAGAACCCCGAGCCGCTGCCCCCCATCGCCATCGACGAGCCCACCATGTCCATGCTGTTCACCATCAATGACTCGCCCTTCTTCGGCCGTGAGGGAAAGTTCGTCACCAGCCGCCACATTGCCGACCGCTTGCAGCGCGAGCTGGAGAAAAACCTGGCACTGCGCGTGGAGCAGTTCGAGGACTCTACTGACAAATGGGTGGTCAGCGGACGCGGCGTGCTGCACCTCAGCGTGCTCATCGAGACCATGCGCCGCGAGGGCTACGAGTTGCAGGTGGGCCAGCCGCAGGTGATATACAAGGAGATTGACGGCCACAGGTGCGAGCCTGTGGAAGAGCTGACCATCAACGTGCCCGATGAATTTGCCTCGAAGATGATTGACATGGTGACGCGCCGCAAGGGCGAGATGACCAGCATGGAGAGCCAGGGCGAGCGAACCAACATTGAGTTCGACATCCCCTCGCGGGGCATCATCGGCCTTCGCACCAATGTGCTCACCGCCAGCCAGGGCGAGGCCATCATGGCCCACCGCTTCAAGGAGTACCAGCCTTACAAGGGCGACATTGAGCGCCGTGTGAACGGCTCCATGATAGCCCTGGAGACGGGCACCGCCTATGCCTACGCCATTGACAAGCTGCAGGACCGCGGCAAGTTCTTCATCGATCCCGGTGAAGAGGTGTACTATGGTCAGGTGGTGGGTGAACATGTCCATGAGAACGACCTGGTCATCAACGTGTGCAAGGCCAAGCAGCTCACCAACGTGCGTGCTTCGGGCACCGACGAGAAGGCCCGCGTCATCCCCAAGGTGCTCATGAGTCTGGAGGAATGCCTGGAGTACATCAAGGAAGACGAGCTGGTGGAGGTGACACCGAAGTCGATGCGCATGCGCAAGAGCATCCTGGACCATGACCAGCGCAAGAAAGCCAGTAGGAACTGAGCTTTGAAGAACAAGGCCAGCAAGTTCTGCATCTGCGTGGGAAAGTGACCCCACCCCTGGCTGAGCACATCCATACTATTTATAAACTATTTCTAAAACTATGAACATCAAGAGAAAAGCACTGGCGCTCTGCGGCGCCTTGCTGGCTGCCGTCCTGTCCATCCATGCCCAGGACGACGAGATGGCCACTTTCCGCACCTGGGCCCTGACGCCGCCCATGGGCTGGAACTCGTGGGACTGCTATTACTCAAGCGTCACCGAGCAGGAAGTGCTGCAGAATGCGCAGTACCTGGTTGACCACGACCTGGTGAAATACGGCTGGCAGTATGTGGTGGTCGACATCCGCTGGTACTGCAACCACCCGTCGCTGGGCGGCGGCAACTACAACCAGCAGGGCACGCAGGACTACGTGCTCGATGAGTATGGGCGCTACCTGCCCTCACCGTCGCGCTTTCCGTCGTGCATGCAGGACGGCGTGAACGTAGGCTTCAAGCCACTGGCCGAGAAGCTGCACGCCATGGGGCTGAAGCTGGGCATACACATCATGCGCGGCGTGCCCAAGAGCGTGGTGAACAGCCAGTACAAGCTGCTGGGAAGCGAAGACACCAAGTGGAGCCAGGTGTACAGCAGCGCCACGCCCGCCTGCACCTGGCTGAAGGACAACCTCACCGTGCGCAACAATGAGTACGGCCAGCTGTACTATAACAGCATCATGGACCTCTATGCCCAGTGGGGCGTGGACTTCCTGAAGGTGGACGACCTGTCACGTCCCTTCTACACGAACGAGATACGCATGATACGCCGGGCCATCGACCAGACGGGGCGCCCCATGGTGCTCTCGCTCTCGCCGGGCAAGACGCAGTACACCTACGCCAAGACCTGCCTGGAGAATGCCAACATGTGGCGCATGATGGACGACCTGTGGGACTCGTGGAGTGCCGTTGACGCCGTGTTTGCCGAGGCCCATGAGTGGAGCAAGTACGCCCAGCCCGGCAACTATGCCGACTGCGACATGCTGCCCCTGGGCCAGATAGCCATGACCATCAAGGACCAGGGCTATACAGGCGCCGATGCCGGCCGCTGGACCCGCCTGAGCCGCGACGAGCAGCTCACCATGATGACGCTGTGGGGCATCTGCCACTCGCCCCTGTTCTTCGGTGGCGAGATGACGCGCAACGACGATTTCACCCTGAGCCTGCTCACCAACGAGGACTACCACCAGATGCACAAGTACGGGCAGGATGCCCACCAGGTGCTCAGCGACAAGCAGAGCGGCCACACCGTGTGGACCAGCACCGACCCTGCCACGGGCAACCGCTATCTGGCCCTGTTCCAGCGCGACTATGTGCCGGCCGAGGCCGCTGCCCGTTCGGGCCTCATCTCGCGCAAGGGCACCCGCTCCACGACGCTGCAGTGCGACGTCAGCGGTGCCGGACAGCTCATGATTGTGGTGGACGACTGGGGCGACGGCTTCAGCTATGACCGTGCCGACCTGATCAACCCCGTGCTCATTGACGCCGAGGGCAACGAGACCTCACTGACCACCATGACTGCCGCCTCCTACACTTCTGACTGGGGCACGCTGAACGTCAACCGCAACGTGGAGAACGGACCTCTGCGAGTGGAAGGACAGACCTACTCCACCGGACTGGGCCTGAACGCGCAGTGCACGCTGGTGTACGACCTGCCCGAAGGCCACCACTACAAGACGTTCCGCGCCCTCTGCGGCTATGACTCCAGCTGCGACTCCGACAATCCCAGCAGCAGTGGCACCACCATGGAGTTCCTGTTCTACGTGACCACGAAGGACCGCCCCTACGACTTCGACCTCACGCTGCTGGGCTATGCGCCTACGGAGTCAGTGCCCGTTTACGACGTCTGGGCAGGCCAGTCACTGGGCGAGGCCACTGGCACCCTCACCACCAGCGTGGCCAGTCACGGCGTGAAGCTGCTGCGACTGGGCAACGGCGACCCCAGCGGCATTCACAGTGTGAAGGACAATGGAAAGCTGAACAGCCCCCTGTCCGCCAGCAGCCAGCTCATGGACCTGCAGGGCCGGCCTGTTGGCACAGCCAGGAAGGGAATCTACATCCAGAACGGCAGAAAAGTGGTTGTCGACTAGCCCTGCTCTTTCAGCTGCACCAACGTACGAACCATCCATCTTCATTAATCATACACGTATCGCGCGCGCGCGTAAATACGCGTGAAAAATGGTGCTACAAGTGCTACCGGAGTCCCTAACCGACTGATATATTGCTAATTACGGGTGCATTTTTGTTCTTGGGAAATGCTACCAAAAATGCTACTGGTGCTACCGAGCCAAAAAATCGGCGCCGCACGAAAAAAGGACGGCGACTTTTTTTAAAACGGCGGCGAGATTTTTCAAAAAGTCGCCGCCGTTTTGGAAAAAGTCAACGCCGTATGAAAAATTGTCGATGATTTTTGCACAAAGCGTCCATATTGTGCATGTGCATATCAGCTTGCACCAGTAGCATTTTCAGTAGCATTTTCCAAAAGCAAAAATGCACCCACAAAACACTATAATACAGATAGTTACAAGCGATGGTAGCACTTGTAGCACCATCAGTTCGCCTAATATATACGCACGCGCGCGATACGGCCTAGAGCGAAGAAGGAATAAATGCCATATTTTTTGTTGATTTAATTTGCACGTTTCACGAAAAACACGTACATTTGCAAGACCATAACACAACAGAAGACCAAATAACAACCACATGCTGAAACTATATCATCTGCTCATAGCGCTGTTGGCAGGAGCTTCAATGACGACCATGGAAGCGGCCCCCCGCTTTGAACCGTGGAAAACCGTGGCCCAAAAACCTGCCCCCCGCTTTGAACCGTGGAAAACCGTGGCCTGCCCTATTCTGGGCGGTGAGCTGAGCAACTCGGCGGCTACATCCGTGGCCGACATTGACGAAGTGATGCCCCGCATGGCACAGCTCGGCCTGAACACGGTGCTGGTGCCGGCCTACTGGGAACTGCTGGAGCCCGAGGAGGGACAATTCGACTTCACGCTCATTGACCGCACCATCGACCGCGCCCGTGACAACGGGTTGAAGGTCATCTTCCTGTGGTTCGGAGCCTGGAAGAACTCCATGTCGTGCTATGCGCCAGGCTGGTTCAAGCAGGACACGCGGCGCTTCCCTCGCGCCCTGACTGCCAGCGGCAAGCCCCTGGAGATAGCCTGCGCCTTCAGTCCCAACGTGCTGCAAGCCGACCTGAAGGCCTTCAGCGCCCTGATGCAGCACCTGGCACAGAAGGACAAGGGCACGGGCACCTTGATCATGATGCAGATAGAGAACGAGATAGGCATGCTGGAAGCCGCCCGCGACCACTCACCCCTGGCTCAAAAGGCATGGCGCTCGCCCATTCCACCAGCTGTACTCCCCATCGTCACAAAGCAAGAAGCTCAAGCCTCCAGCCTCAGTGCTCATCCCACCTGGGCCGAGGTGTTCGGCCATGACCTCTACGGCGAAGAGAAATTCATGGCCTACTACTATGCCTGCTACGTGGAGCAGCTGGCACGGGCTGCCCGCCAGATATACGACATGCCCCTCTATGTGAACGCCGCCATGAACAGCCGCGGACGCAAGCCGGGCGACTATCCCTCGGCAGGTCCACTAGCCCATCTCATCGACATCTGGCAGGCCGGCGCCCCCAGCATAGACCTGCTGGCCCCCGACATCTACGACACGGGCTTCAAGTCGTGGGCAGCTCAGTATGCCATGCCTCAGCGGCCACAGGACTGGAATGGCAGCAGCGTGAAGAACCGCCTATTCATTCCTGAGAGCCGATGCTGCGAAAACAGTGGTGTGCGTGCCCTTTATGCTTTCGGCGAACACCAGGCTCTGGGCTTCAGCCCTTTCGCCATCGACCAGGCCAGCATAGGCGAGACACAGAGCGTAAGCAATGCCTACCACCTCATACGCCAAGTCTATTCTCTCACCGCTCACCACTCCCCTCTCAACTCCTACGGCTTCCTCTTTGACCAGGAAGACAAGGAGCGCATCGTCAACGACGATGGCGTGGTCATCACCGCCCGCCACTATTTCACCCTGCCCTGGGATGCTCGTGCCACCGACGGCAGCACCTGGCCCGAAGGAGGTGCCATGCTAATCAAGCTGGGAGAGTATGACTACCTGCTGGCAGGCAGCGGCGTAGTGCTCGACTTCAAGACCAAGGGCGAGAAGGCCGTGGAGGAGCGGAAGCAGCTGGGTGAAGACGGCTTCGCCCTGGGCAACGACGATTCCACCAGCCAGGATTCATCACCTCGCGCAACACAACGCAAACGAGAAAAATACGAGCGGCTGGGACTGCTGTCAGTGGACGAAGTAAGCATCGATGAGGATGGGCACATGCACTATCTGCGCCGCCACAATGGTGACCAGACGCACCAAGGACGACATGCCCGGATAGCCGTGGGCGACTGGAAAACGCTGCATATCAGGCTGTACAAATATGAATGAGGCATCCGTCAACGCTGTTGAAACATTTCTTCATCAGAGATAGACGGAGGGGGGGGCATATTATAATAGGTAATGATATAGAACTTGGCACAAAAGTAGCATGACTTATAGTTTTTTAAAAGATAGAGACCCCACCCCTGCCCCTCCCCTTCTTGCGTCCCGTTGGTAGCAAG
>CAMNJH010000153.1 GCA_946541275.1 uncultured Prevotellaceae bacterium | reverse complement strand
GGGCATTTACGTAGCACCACAGGCGACCTTAAATGTGCTGAGACTACAGGCAGGGGAACTGCGTATTGGTGTCGTCCTTGACGGCCATGCACTCCATTTCGACGAGCCAGCCGGAGCGGCAGACAGGAGCATGGACGATGACGATGGGCTTCTCGGGGAAGCGCTGGGCGTAGAGAGCCTGAACAGTGAGGTAGTCGGCGGTGTCACGCAGGTAGACAATCATGTGGGCCACATCATCGTAAGTACACTCTGCCTCGGCCAGCAATGCTTCCACATTGTCCCACAGGCGGTGCACCTGCTGCTTCACATTGCGGGGATGAACGATCTGTCCCTTGTTGTCAATGCTGGCGGTGCCAGAGATGAAGACATGACGACGGTCGCCATAGTCAATACGAGTGCCGCGCTCAAAGGATACGCCATAGTCGCTGGTGCGGTTCAGATGGGTGGACGCATAGAGGAAGTGCACCTGTTCGGGCTTGATGCCAGCTATAGCGTAGTTGTCCATTTGGGTGAGCACGCAGGGGTCTTGGGCGCGTCCGCCAATACCTGTTGAAGCGATGAAATGGGTGTCGTGGGTGAGTCCCTGGGTGAAGAATACCTGGTTGCGGGCTCGCACCACGCCGCCGTAGTTCAGGTCGATGTCGTTGACGAAGAGCCAGGTGCGGATACAGTTGTCAGCCAGCTTGCAGCCCTCCTGAGCCAGTTGCATGACGTATTCATTGAAGAGCAGTCGGGTCTGGTATTCGGAGTTGGCAGCCAGATTGTGGGCCGAACCATTCCACAGGTGCTTGAAGGCGCCGTGGGCCACCTCGTAGAGTCCGCCATCGGTCAGTCGGGTGGTGACATTGGTCATCAGGTATGCCCAGAGTGCAATCTTGGTACCGTCGAGGGGTGCCTGCTGTATGATGCTCTTGGCGCAGTCGCTAGTGTCGGCTGCCAACACGTCGTCGGCCTGGTTGGCTGCATCACTGAGGAAGTAGCGCTTGAACACAGCCACAGCTCCTGGCAGGTGCTCTTCGATGAGGTGCTGATAGGCATCAAGAATAGCGTCCAGCTGCTGCTGATAGCTGAGCAGCGGCTGGGTGACCCTAAGCATGACATGATATTCGTTGACCTCGCCTTTCTGAAAACTGAAAACAACGGCTTTGGCGTCGTTGAAAGATATGTTTTGATTCATCGCTTTTCTTTATTTGACTGCAAAGGTACGAATAAGCGAGCGAAAAAAGAAAGAAAAAAGGATTTTTCTTTCGATTTCTAATATTATTTTGTACCTTTGCATCACTCTAAAATGATATGACAATGAAGAAACTCTGCATTTTCGCTCTGGCCTTGCTGGCAGTATGTCTGGGGGCTGATGCCAAGGTGAGGTTACCACATCTGATAGGTGACAACATGGTGATTCAACAGCTTACTGACGTTAGGCTGTGGGGATGGGACACACCGGGGAAGACGGTGAAGGTGACCACCTCATGGAGCCAGGAGGTGAAGACGGTGAAGACGAGCAAGGATGGGCGCTGGCTGGTGACGGTGAAGAGCCCTCGGGCTTCTTACGAGGCACTGAGCATAAGCTTCAGTGACGATGAGTCAGCGACGACCATCAGCGGCGTTCTGAGCGGCGAGGTGTGGGTATGTGCCGGACAGTCAAACATGGAGATGCCCGTGAAGGGCTTCTGGCAGTGCCCCGTGGAGGGCTATAATGACTGGGTGGTGGAATCAGCGCAGCATCGGGGCGTGCACAGCGTGAAGGTGCCCAGCACGATGCGCTCGGAGCCGCAGGAGGATGCAGACTGCCAGTGGCGCGTCTGCAGCCCCCAGACTGTAGCTGAGTTTTCAGCTACGGGCTATTTCTTTGCCCGGCTGATGCATCAGGCACTTGACGTGCCCATTGGGCTCATTGAGGCCAACAAGGGCGGCAGCCGTGTGGAGAGCTGGCTGACGAAGGAGAACCTGAAGAGATATACCGACGACCCCACTGACTCGGTGGAAATAGCCCGGAAGTGGGACAAGTATGACTATCACCGCTCGCTGTTATGGGGCAACGGCACTTTCAACCCTATACTGAACTACACGGTGAAGGGCATCCTGTACTATCAGGGCTGCTCGAACGTGGGCGACCCGGGCGACCAGTACAGCCAGCGCCTGAAGCTGCTGGTGGAGCAATGGCGCCAGCAGTTCGGGCTGGGCGAGATTCCGTTCTACTTCGTACAGATAGCCCCCTATGCCTACGATGGCGACGACGTGAACGCCATCAGCGGTGCACTGCTGCGCGAACAGCAGTACAAGGCTGCACAGATAATACCCAACAGCTCGTTGGTGTGCATCAACGACCTGGTATATCCTTATGAGTTCACACAGATTCACCCCACGCAGAAACGACAGGTGGGCGAGCGGCTGGCCTATACAGCCCTGAACCGTGACTACGGCTTCAGCCAGGTGCTGTACAAGAGCTCTTCCTACAAGGACATGAAAGTGGATGGCGACGGCGTGCTCATCCATCTGCAGGACAACTACCATACGGATGCCCCGTTTGAGGACATACAGGGCTTTGAGGTGGCCGGCGAGGATCGCGTCTTCCATCCGGCTAAGGCCCGTCACTTCTGGCGTGAGGGCGGCGGCTACTGGGACGAGGCCATCCGCGTAAGCAGCCCTGAGGTGAGGAACCCCGTGGCCGTGCGCTACTGCTTCCGTAACTTCCAACTGGGCAACGTGAAGAATGCGGCCAACCTGCCCCTGTTCCCATTCAGAACGGATAACTGGTAAAGAGAGACCCGTACAACAAGAAACCATCAACATGACTGAACGACGATGAAAAGACTGACAATGACACTGCTGGCGCTGTTGCCACTGCTGGTGACGGCACAGCCCGGGAGATGGGTGCGCAAGAACGTGCCCCTGGACTCCATCCGACTGAGTGACCCGGCCATCCTGGCCGACAAGGCCACACAGATGTACTACATGACCGGTACGGGTGGCATGATGTGGCGCAGCTCTGACCTGCAGAGGTGGGATGGGCCATACGGGGTGACCGAGTTCAGCCCTGACAGCTGGATGGGCGGTAGACCCGCCATCTGGGCGGCAGAGCTGCACCAGACGGGCGACGGCTATTACTACTACTTCGCCACGTTCACCAACCGGGCTGTTATCATTGACACGGTGAGGGGCAACATCATTGAGCGGAGGGCTTCGCAAGTGCTGCGTGCCACCGAACCCATGGGACCCTATCGTACCTTTGGTGACTCCATCTATCTGCCTGCCAACAGACCCACTCTGGATGGCACCTTCTGGCGTGACACCGACGGGAAGCCCTACATGGTGTTCTGCGGTGAGTGGCTGCAGAACTGGAACGGCACGATTGAAAAGATAGAGCTGAAGCCCGACCTGAGCGGCACGGTGGGAGAGCCGCGGGTGCTCTTCAGGGCCAGTGATTCGCCCTGGAGCAAGGAGCGCAACGAACGGGGAGAGATCACCTGGAACAAGGTGACCGACGGCCCCTGGCTGTTCCGTACACAGACGGGGCGGCTGGGAATGCTCTGGACATCGTGGGTGTACGACGTGTACACACAGGGCGTGGCCTACTCTGAGAGCGGCACGCTGGACGGCCCCTGGGTGCAGCAGCCTGAGCCTATCACGCCTCCGGGCTATGGACACAGCATGCTGTTCCAGCGCTTTGACGGCCAGTGGATGATGTCCGTGCACCACCACTCGAAAGATGCCAGGGGACGCACCGTGCGCATACCACATCTGTTCAAGGTGGATCTCAGTGGCAATGAGCTGCGCATCATTGAATGAAAGGTGAGAAGGAAGAGGTAAGAGAGGCGAATGCGAAACTTGGAAACCTTTATAATTGAATATAGCATGATAACAAGGAAATTGCTGAAGAGCCTGCTGCTGACCGCCTGCGTGATGGTGGCAGGAAAGGCAGTGGCCGACGACCACTGGGTAGGTACGTGGGGGACGGCCCCGCAACTGGTAGAATCGCACAACAACCCGCCGTCGCCAGGGCTGGGCAACAACTCGCTGCGGCAGATTGTGCAGGTCTCGATAGGCGGCGAAAACGTGCGGCTGAAACTCACCAATGAGTTCAGCACAGGGGCTACGGAAATCAAGGCCGTGGAACTGGCCTATGCCCAGACCGCTGGCAGCAGCAGTGACATCGACGAGGCGTCGAGCGTCAGCCTGACCTTCGGCGGTCAGGCCTCTGTGACGATTCCTGCCGGTGGAAAGGTGACCTCCGACCCCGTCAGCTTCCATCTGGCCGACCGTCAGAACGTGGCCATCACTATCCATTACGGAGCTGCGTCGTCAACCAGCGTCAGCGGACATCCAGGGTCGCGCACAACGTCCTATCTGAAGGCGGGCAACACAACCGACTTCAGCGGAGCCACCAAGACGGACCACTGGTACAACATCCTGGCCCTGGAGGTGATGGCACCACAGGAAGCCGGGGCAGTGGCCATACTGGGAAACTCCATCACCGACGGGCGTGGCTCAACGACGAACCAGCAAAACCGCTGGGCTGACGTGCTCTCACGGCGACTGCTGGAGAACGAGCCCACACACCAGGTGGGCGTGCTCAACATGGGCATAGGCGGCAACTGCGTGCTGGGCGGCGGGCTAGGCCCGGCAGCCGTCAACCGATACCAGCGCGATCTGCTGGGACAGGAGGGCGTCAAGTGGATCATCCTCTTTGAAGCTGTCAACGACCTGGGCTATGCTGGCAATGGCCTGCAGACGGCACAGCGCATCATTGACGTCTACAAGCAAATCATTCGTGAAGCCCATCAGAAAGGCATCTATGTCTTTGGCGGAACCATCACACCCTTCAAGAACAGCTCCTACTACAGCACTGACCACGAGAACGGGCGCAGTGCACTGAACAAGTGGATACGCACCACCAAGATGCTCGACGGGGTCATTGACTTCGACCAGGCGGTGCGCAATCCGCAAGACACTGCAGCCATGCAGCAGCGCTTCCTTTTTGAGAACGACTGGCTGCACCTGAATGCCGACGGCTACCTGACGATGGGCAGCTGTATAGACCTGAGCCTTTTCACCAAGACTGACCCGCTGGCCGCCGATGACGAGGAGGACACCTACGGCGAAGCCATCTGGATAGAGTCCGAGAGCCTGCCTACACGTACTGTGGGGTCGGCTTTCAAACAGGTGGACGACGGGGCTGCCTCGGGAGGAAGATACCTGCTGACGGCCAGCAACATAGTCAATTCGGCACCTGCTGACAGTGCCAGCATGCTGGTGGCACGCTTCACGGCTAAAAGCCCCGATACCTATTATATATATGCACGCGTGAACTGCGCCACATGGGATGACGACAGCTACTGGACGGGCATGGACGGCCCAATGAGCGGTTTTGCCAATGGGCTCTACACAGGTGGCTCATGGGACTGGCAACAGCTGTACAGCGGATTCCTTCAGGCGGGCAGTCATTATTTCGCCATTGGGGGCAGAGAGGATGGAGCCTGCCTTGACAAGCTGTGCATCACAACCCAGCCACAGGCACCTACGGGCATGGGAGGCCTGCCCACCACGGTTCAGCACCCCTCTGTGGCATGGATAGGGCAGAAGACTGGCATCATCACGAACAGGTATTCACTGAGTGGACTGCTCATCACCGCCCCCCAGGAGGGCCCCTGCATAGAGGTCAGCCGCTCGGCCGACGGTACCATTCTGTCGCGTAGAATCGTCGGGCGCACCCTTTTCTAAACCACTTTTGAATCACTCTCTTTTCAGAACCCTATGACCCAAGAACGAATCAACGAGGTGCTGCTGCGCAATGTGGCCCTCCTCTCCAAGCTTGACGAGAAAGAACTGTCCATGATGCCCGAGGGGCACGCCCCACTGCCTGTGGTTGACGAGGTACTGGAGATAGTAAGGCTGGCCCGCAACATCATCTTCACCGACTACTTCTGCCGTCGGCAGCCCGAAGAGCAGCTGCGCCGCAACTATGTCGGGGTGAACATGGAGGAGCTGCATGGCGTGCTTCGACGGCAGATAGCTCGCGGCCTGGAGTTCTGCGATGAATGCAACGAGAACGCCGTGCTCGACATGGCCGACGAGCTGGCACTGCAGTTCCTGGACCAGCTGCCCCAGGTGAAGCGTCTCCTCTATACGGACGTAGAAGCCATGTTCGTCAACGACCCTGCCGCCACCAATTATGGCGAGGTCATCTATTGCTATCCCGTCATGATAGCCATGACCCACTATCGGCTTGCCCAT
>CAMNJH010000152.1 GCA_946541275.1 uncultured Prevotellaceae bacterium | reverse complement strand
GCATCGCCATTGCAGCCCTCTCGGCAGCACTGACCGCTCTGGGAACCACCAGCTGTATGGGGCACGGGCCGCTCTGGTAGGCAAGATCATGGGGACAGGTTTCCCAAATGAAACCATGAAATGGTTTTCACTTCAAACAACCTGTCCCCAGTGATCTTTTTTGATTACAATGATTACAATGATTACATTGATTACACTGATTACACCGATTACACGGAACTCCGTGTAGTTTCCCCTGCTGGAATCAGTTATCCCTCAGCTTGGTCGGATTTGTAATTCGACCACTGTGAGTATCAGGATTTTGAATCCGACAATATGGTCATTTCACATTACAAATGCTGACATTCAGTACGGCTGGATTGCAAATCCAGGCCGAGCGGTCAACGAGATTTTTCATAACGGCTACGCCGCCAGCATCTCTTGTGGCACTTCATTTCCCGTTATACTTGTGTACGCACGCGAGGAGCGTTTGAAAGGGATGGGAAGAGAAAGCATTTGCTCATTCCCCCAGCATCTGTAACAGGTCACTGCTGGTGAGCTTGTGGCTCTGGCTGGTGCCTTCCAGCAGGGCGTCGGCCAGGTTGCGCTTCGTCTCGTGTAGGCGCAGGATTTTTTCCTCGATGGTGTGTTGCGAGATGAGGTGATAGACGGTGACGTTCTGTCGCTGACCGATGCGGTAGGCACGGTCGGTGGCCTGCTGTTCGATGGCCGGGTTCCACCAGGGGTCCAGGTGGATGACGTAGTTGGCGCCGGTGAGGTTCAGTCCCAGGCCTCCGGCCTTCAGGCTGATGAGGAACACCTGCTGGCGACCGCGCTGGAAGTCCTGCACCAGCTGGTCGCGCTCCTTCATGGGCACGGAGCCGTCCAGATAGGCATAGCTGATGCTGGCTGCGCTGAGGGCCTGGCGCACCAGGGCCAGGAACGAGGTGAACTGGCTGAAGACGAGTACGCTGTTGCCGCCGCCCACTATCTCTTCGAGCAGCTGCATCAGGGTGTTGATCTTGGAGGACGGCTGGTGGCTGCTGGGCTCGGCCAGCTGGGCTGAGCAGGCGGCTTGGCGCAGGCGCGTAATCTCGGCCAGGGTGTTCATGCTGGGGCTGTTAGCGCCCTCCAGCTCCAGCAGCTCCTTGGCCCTGCGGCGGATGATTTCGTAGACCGTCATCTCGTCCTCGCTCAGCTCTACTGGCATGATGACTTCGGTCTTCTCAGGCAGCTCCTCGATGACCTCCTGCTTGGTGCGGCGCAGGATGAATGGCTGGACGATGCGCTTCAGCTGGCGGGAACGCTCCTTGCTGTCCTGCTGCTCTATGGGGATGATGTACTTCTGCGAGAACTGGTCGTAGCTGCCCAGCAGGCCTGGGTTGATGAACTGGAACAGGTTCCACAGCTCGCCCAGGTGGTTCTGCACGGGCGTGCCGGTGAGGATGATGCGGTGGGTGGCCTTCAGCTGCATGACGGCCTGCGAGGTCTTGGTGTCGCGGTTCTTGATGACGTGGGCCTCGTCCAGACAGACGGTGTTCCACTGCTTCTCCTTCAGGTGCTCTGCCTCGGTGACGAAGAGCCCATAGGTGGTCAGCACGACGTCGGCGGCGGCAGCCTGGCTGATGGCCTCCTGGCGGTGGGTGGTGGTGTTGAGCACGATGACGTTGAGCGACGGGGCGAAGCGCTGCAGCTCGCGCCGCCAGTTCAGCACCACGCTGGCTGGTGCTGCCACCAGTGCGGGGCCAGCGTCCTGGGTGTGCAGCAGGAAGGCTATGGTCTGCACGGTCTTGCCCAGGCCCATGTCGTCAGCCAGACAGACACCTGCGCCCCAGCCCGTCATGCGGCAGAGCCACTGGAAGCCGTCCTGCTGATAGTCACGCAGGTCGGCTTTCAGCTGCTTGGGGGCTGCCGTCTTCAGCGCCATGCTCTTCTCAATCTTCTGTTGCAGCTTTTCAATCTTCTTGTCGTGCCTGATGTCAAGCTCGCCGCTCAGGGCGGGTCCCAGCAGCGTGGCGTGGAGCTCGCTGATTTGCAGATGGCCGCGGTTGCTGGTGGCCAGGCTCTCCAGGCGGGCCAGCTGTTTGCGCAGTCGCTCGCTGATGGCCATGAACTCTCCTTCGCCCAGGCGGATGAAGCCCTTGGTGGTGGCGCTGGCCACCAGTTGGAGCAGTTGTGAGGCTGTGAGCACGGTATCCTCGTCAACGGGCACGTCGCCCTCCACCTCGAACCATCCGTTCTTCGACTTCAGGCCGATGTTCCAATTGGAGGTCTGGGCACTCTTCAGCTTGATTTGTCCGCCCTCGGGCCACTCCATGAAGAAATGGTCGGTCTGCTGCTGGGCAAACTCCATGAGCTGCAGCAGTCCCTGGATGTCAACGATGATGGGAGTATGGTCGGCAAAGGGCTCGTCGTCAGTGCTGGCCAGCCCGTTGTCGTCGATGAAGGTGCTCAGCAGCTCCAGGTTGGCCCGTTCACCCCGCATGTCGCGCGTCACCTGATAGCGGATGCCGTTGGCCTCGGCCACGCAGGGGTTCAGACCCGTGCCGGGCTGGAAATGCTGGCGGGTGTCGGGAATCAGGCGGGCAATGCAGTAGACGGCGAACTGGCTGTCGGAGCCCGCCATGGGGAGCACCTGAATGGTGAGCAGGGGCGAGCCGTCGAGTCGTTGCAGGGTGGTGCCGCCATCCACCAGTTCGCTGTGCACTTCCACCACATGGCTCACCCGGGGCAGAAACTGGCGTAGCTGCTCCTCGGCCTCCAGGGGGAAGGTGCCCAGGTGGAGCAGCTTCTTGTAGTAGTTGCGCTGCAGTTCGGTCATGGTGATGACGGTATAGTGATTGGCGGCATTACGGCGGTAGATGATGCTCCTGTCCAGATGTGTGTTGTCCAGATTCGACTTCACGCTGAATGCGGTTGGGGTGCGCTCAATGATGAGGTAGGGCTTCTCCTCGTCGATGGTGACGGGCTCCAGGGGTGCGCTGGTGCCGGTGAAGACGCGGTCGGAACCTATGAAGTGGGGGAGCAGCAGGCGCACGTCGAAGCGGTTGGAGAAAACGGTGCGGATGGAGGAGGCCACCTGGCGGTCGGCATCCTCCATGTAGTCGGCACCCCGTATGAATGCCTCTATGCTGAGGTGCTTGCCCACTCCCCACGTGCCGTTCTTGAGGCGTGACTGCTCGCGCACTTCCACATATTCGTTGTTGACCACATAGGCCACGCGGGTTTGCTTGCCGTCGGCGGCATCGTCGTTGATGGCCTCCTTGGGGGTCAGCTCTTCCAGTAGAAGTTCCCACGGCAGCTTATAGCGGATGCGCGACATGAGGGGCTTGCCACCGAAGTCGTGCTCCAGCTGCTGCCGCTCTTCAGCTGGCAGTGACAGCCAGGGCGACAGCTCGTGGCGCAGCAGGCGCAGACGGGGCTCGGGGGGCAGGTCGGCGGGCAGCGCCTGGTCCATGCCAAAGAAACGGCTGGCCACGAGGGCCAGGTATTTGTACAGGGGGTGACGGGTGCTGCCCTGGTTGCCCATGGCCAGGCGGATGGAGGTCTTGGTGGGCACCTGGCCATTCACCAGATAGCTGGCCAGCATGAACGGCACCCTGAGCTGTTCAGAGGAGCGGAAATAGTCTTTCTTCAACAGTGCGACCAGCTTCTTGTGCTCATCGGCCTCCTTGAAGTGATAGGCCATGAGCAGCACGTAATTGTTGAGCACCATGGAGAAGAAGCCCTTCTGCTGTGTGGGCGCCTTGTTGTTGTGATGGCGTATGGCGGCACTGACGTGGGTGAAGGCCTGGGCATAGTCGGCAGTGTAGAGGGCATGCAGACCGGCCAGCAGATGGCTGCACAGCGTGTCGTAGCTGGCGGCCTCAGCATCGAAGCGTCCCTGATTGTAGTAGTCGTAGAGGGCTACCAGTGAGTGCAGCTCCTCGCGCTGGGCACGGTTCAGGAAGGCAAAGTGCAGGCGGGCCAGCTGGCCGATGACGTTCTCTGGATCGGGCACGTCGTTCTCAGCCTGAAAAACCAGTACGTCGGCCACGAAGGAGGGTATCATCATGGGTGGCAGGCACTGCATGAGGGGCAGGAATGCACGCTGGGCTGCCAGGGGAACGAGGGCGTGGGCGATTTCGGAACTGTTGATAAGCGTGTGGTTTGGCAAGGCCTTGCCCGCAATGCAGAGCCGCAGGTTCGTCAACAGCCGTTGAACATGGGGGGGCTGGTAGGAACTGTATCTCTTGTCGAATTCCCGCAGCCAGATGGGGTTCTCGCACAGCATGTAGACCAGCAGGGGGGCGCAGTGGCAGATGTCCAGCTTCATGTCCTGGGCCTGCATGAAAAAGCTGGACTGCAGGAAGGGTGACAGTTTCTTGGCCAGTGACTGAATGTCTATTGGTCTGATGCGCTCTGCCTTTTTATATGCCTCGAAGGCGGTGGTCTTGCGTTGAGAGCCTAAGAAAGCCAAGAAGCAGAGCAGCTTGCGCTGCTCTGCCGATAGTTTGAGGTATGGTTCGTACACTTCCTGCATACTGGCTAGGGACTTTTCGTCAAAGAGGGCTTTTTAATAGCCGAATATCTGCTGGGTGGTGACCCGTCGGATGGGGCCTATCTGTCCGAGCGCCTCCATGTCGAGCTCCTTCTCGTTGCCCAGAATGACGTAGCGATAGGGCTTGCGGGCCATCTGCTCCTGCTCGAACTTGACGATGTCTTGCAGTGTGAGGTCGGGGATGGCTTTGTAGATGCGCTCGTTCCTGTCGTAGTCAATGCCCAGCCGCTGGGCCGCCAGCCATGCGTTGATGAGCCCGAACTTGGTGGTGCGCTGCGTGGCCAGGCGCTTGGTCAGGGCTTCCTTGGCTATGAGGAAGGAAGGCTCGCTCTGCGGGATGGAGTCGAGAATCTGGTGGAACTGGTGCAGGCAGTCCATCATCTTGTCGTTCTGCGTGATAATGTGTGTGAAGAAGTACTCTGTCTGGTCCTCGTAACGTGGCTCCACGTAGGAGGCGTAGGCGTTGTAGGCCAGGCCTCGGGCTTCGCGCAGCTCCTGGAACACGATGGTGTTCATGCCTCCGCCATAGTACTCGTTGAACAGAGCCTTCACGGCAGCCTCGTCAGCACGCCAGGGGCGCTGCTCGTTGTGGATCATGCGCATGTAGATGTTCTTGGCGTCGTAGGGGGCGATGATGACCTCGTTCTGGGGCGTGGGCTGCTGGGCGTAGTGGCGGCACGTGGGTGCTGGCGTCCACTGGGCAGGCATCGTGACGTTCTGGCTGATGGCCTCCGACAGCTCCTGCTCGGTCATGGGACCATAGTAGAGCAAGCGGGGCTGATACTGGCTGAGCTGGCTGAGCAGGGTGAGCAGCTCGGCAGGGTCCTGCTGTAGCAGCTGGTCGGTGGTGAGCAGATTGCGCGTGGCGTTGTATTCGCCATACAGGCCATAGTCAATCAGGGCCCGGAAGTTCTGCTGCTGGTTGGCCTTGGCGTCGGTGCGGCTCTTGTCGATGAGGCTGACCAGGCTGAGCCAGGCGTCGGCGTCGGGCTGGGCATGGCCGATGACGTGCTGCAGCAGTGCCAGTGCCTGGGGCATGTTCTCGCTGAGTCCGTTCAGGCTGATGCTGATGGTGCGGTCGCCCACATTGATATTATAGTGGCAGGCCAGCTTGTAGAACTGCTGCTTCAGCTGCTCGTTGCTCAGGCTGTCGGTACCCAGGTAGTCCAGGTAACCGGCGGCGTAGTCATAGCGCACGTCGGCCTCCTGGCCAAAGTCATAGAGGAAGGACATCTGGAAGCGGCCGTTCTCGGTGTTCTTCACGTAGACATAGGGCATGCGGGAGTTGATGTCACCAAAGGTGAGGTCTTTCTTGAAGTCGACAAAGCGGGGCTCTATGGGCTTCACCTCGGCGTTCTGTATCTCCTTCACAAAGTCGCTCACCAGCTCGCGGTTGGTGGGGATGGGGGTGATGGCGGGCTTGTCAATCTTCTTTTGGTTGACGTCCTCGCCCTGGCGCTTGTAGACGGCCACGTAGTTGTCAGCGCGGAAATGGCGCTGGGCAAAGCTGGCCACCTGCTCCTTGGTGATGGTCGAGATGCGGCTGAGGAAGTGGGCCTGCTGCTCCCAGGGCACCTCGTTGATGAACGACTGCACGTGCATGTTGGCGCGGGCCTCGTTGCTCTCCAGGGAGTTGTAGTAGCTGAGCTTCTTGTTGTTCAGCACCGAGGGCAGCAGGTCGTCGCTGAAGTCGCCCCGGCATAGCTTGTCAATCTCGGCGAGCAGCAACTGGCGCACCTCGTCGA
>CAMNJH010000151.1 GCA_946541275.1 uncultured Prevotellaceae bacterium | reverse complement strand
AGAGCAGAAAGGCATCTACTCACTGGAGACCTATCTCACCACACGCCGACTCATGTACTGGCAGGTCTATCTGCACAAGACCGCCGTGGCATACGAGAAGGTGCTGGTCAACATGCTGCGCCGTGCCAAATATCTGGTCATGGAGGGATATGATATTTTTGCCAGCCCTGCTCTATCCTATTTCCTCCGCAACAAGGTTGATGCCGATTGGTTCAACAGCCACGAAGAGGCGCTTCAAATGTATGGAGAACTGGACGACAGCGACTTCTGGAGCGCTATGAAAGCATGGAAGCACTCACCTGACAAGATTCTCTCCACCCTGGCAACCGACATGCTCGACCGCCACATATTCAAGGTGGAAGTCTACGAACAGCCCATCCCGCAAGAGCGCATTGACCAGCTTCAGCATGACATTGCCAAGCGCATGGGCATTCCCGTGGCAGATGCCTGCTACCTGATGAGCACCGTCACACTTCAGAAGGATATGTATTCCCCCGACGAGGATTCCATCGATATCCTCTACAAAGATGGTAGTATCCGCGACATCACGCAGGCTTCCGAGTTGCTCAATGTGCAACTGCTCTCCCGCAAGGTAGTAAAGTACTACCTGTGCTACCAGCGTGTGTAATCAATATAATCAGACGTTCTTCAGCTGCTTCATGGCCTTGCGCATGCGCCGCACGGCCCTGTCCCTGATTTGCCTGACGCGCTCACGCTTCAGCCCCATGTCATCGGCAATCTCCTGCATGGTCAGATGGTCCTGCCCGATGCCATAGTAAGCCGTCACCACCTGCATCTCGCGCTGATTCAGACACTGCAGCGTTCGCTCCACTGTGTCTTCCTGAGCTGCGCTGTACACACGCCCATCGGCCAGAGGCGCATTGCCGTCAGTCAGCACTGCCAGCAAGCTGACGTTGGGTTTGGCTCCCAGTGGTGCGTCGAGCGAACGTTTCTGCCCGTCGGCACGGCTCTCCAGCAGGTGCTGAGAACTCTCGTGCATCAGGGCCCGCTCCATCTGGCGACGGATAAACACCACGGCATAATTGACGAAGCGCAGACCGCGTGTGGCATCATACTTCGTGGCAGCCTTCATCAGCCCTATGTTGCCCTCGCTAATCAAGTCTTCCATGTCAAGTCCCTTCCCCTGATACTGCCGGGCAATGGCAGCCACAAAGCGCAGATTGGACTCCACCAGTCTGTTTACAGCGCGTGCATCTCCTTTCAGCGCACGGGCACTAAGACTTCTTTCCTGCTCCTCGGTGAGCAGCGTCCCCTCACCTATTTCGTCAAGATACAGTTGCAATCCATTCTTTTCCATAGGCTATTTCAGCAGTTTGTTGATACCTTGCTCCCTGTGGCAGAGTTGCACTTCAACCATGGGGAATTTCTGGTGTATATATTCGGCTAAATGTTCAGCGCAATAGACTGACCGATGCTGGCCGCCTGTGCAGCCAAAGCTGAACATGAGCGAAGAGAATCCGCGCTCCAGATAGCGCTTCACATGGCTTTCGGCCAGCGGATAGATATGGCTCAGGAAGCCTAGTATCTCGCCGTCGTCTTCCAGGAACTTAATGACAGGTGCATCCAACCCGGTCAGATGCTTGTACTGCTCGTAGCGCCCGGGATTATGCGTTGCCCTGCAGTCAAAAACATAGCCTCCGCCATTGCCGCTCTCATCCTGTGGAATGCCTTGCTTGTAGCTGAAGCTGAAAATACGGACACGAAGCGGATGGGGTGTGCAGAGCTTGTGTAGAACCTGCATAAGTTCAGGATAAGGAAAATCGCCTGCTGCCAAAAGGTGCCTGAGGCTGTCAATAGCAGGTGGAATAGAGTTGATGAAGTGCTGCTTGCGCTCAAAATGTCCACGGAAGCCATAGGCGCCCAGCACCTGCATCAGTCGGAAGAGCACGAACAAACGCAAGCGGCGGTCGAACTCTTCACGGGTGGGCATGGCCATGTAGCGGGCAGCCTCAGTATAGTAGACATCCAGCAGGCGCCGGCGCAATTCATCAGGATACCGGGCCGAAGCCTGCCAGAGAAATGAAGCCAGGTCATAGTAGATGGGGCCTTTTCTTCCGCCCTGGAAATCAATGAAAAATGGTCGCTGAGCGCCTGGTTCCTCTTCAGAAGGAACCAACATGACATTTCGTGCCTGGAAGTCACGATAGAGGAAGGTAGTGGTATCAGCCTGCACGGAGGTCAAGTCTGCAGCCAGCTGGCGGAAGTCATATTCCAACCGCAGCTCGTGAAAATCGGTTCCGGTGGTTTTCAGGAAACAATACTTGAAGTAGTTCAAGTCGAACATGACGCCTGTTGCGTCAAACTCCGGCTGCGGATAGCACACGGCGAAGTCGAGTTCCTGCGCCCCTTTCACCTGTATCTGTGGCAGCAGTCGGATGGTCTGGACGAGCAGCGATATCTCCTGTTCGCAGTACTTTCCTCCCGACTCTCGCCCCTGACGCAGTGCATCGAAGAGCGCTGTACTTCCCAGGTCTTGCTGCAAATAGCATGTCTCATCGCTGCTCACTGCCAGCACCTCTGGTACTGGAAGCCCCTGCCTGCAGAAATGCCTGGCCAGCACGATGAAGGCATGATTCTCCTCGGCACTGGTGCCCACGCAGCCCACCACCGTACTACCGTCGGCCCCGCTGAGCCTATAGTACGCGCGGTTGCTGCCAGCACCCGGCAGTTGTTCGGTTCTGGCCGGAGCCTCGCCCTTCCACTGGAGATATAATTCTTCTATCTGTAGCATAGGCATTTACTGCAAAGTGACCCCCATGAGTCCGATGACGACATCATTCGACAGCGTGCGCACGGTGATACTCTTCAGGGCCTTGCCCGTCCTGAGCCTCATGCGCAGCATCTGGGCGGCGCCACCGGGAATCTCACGGCCGTACACTTCTTTTATCTGGAGTTTCTCACCCAGGTCACGGCTAACATCGCCCGTGCCCAGGCAGATGCGATAGGGACGTTCGCTGACGGTCTGGAAGGCCTTCCCGTCTACATAGTAGTCCTGCTCAATGGGGCACCAGTTGTCAGGATTGCGCAGCCGCAGCGTGTCGGTGGCATTGTCCATATAGGTCACCACCACTATGCCATTGTCAATGTGGCATTGCATGTGGTTGGTGCTTCCCGCCATCAGCAAATAGGCCGATGAAGCCTTGCCCTTCAGGGGGATGGTGACTGACTCGGGATAGTTGTCCCATAGTGAGGTGTAGACGATGTTGTTGCCTTTCTTCAGTGTGCGGAAGGGCACGCCGGCCACCTTCACCTGGTCGCGCTCAATCAGGGTGCGGAATACTGAGTCATTGATGACAGGTGTATAGAGCGGATGGCACCACTCGCCCACTCCCTGCAAGGGCAGCTCCAGAGAGGTTGACAGAGGGCGGGGCGACACATAGCGGTTCTTGAAGATGTCATCCACCTCGGCATTCCAGAACCTGTCCATCACCTGCGGGATGAATTTCCGTGACAGTTCAGGCTCGTCCAGTCCCAGGGCGGAAGCGGACAGAAGCAGGCTGGAAGCCTGGCCACTTGCGGAGACAGCGGGTGTCTGATAAGCATCGTCAGCGGTTTCAAACTCTATCACCTGATGTTTCTCCGTGGTGCCTTCATAGTCACGATAGGTACCACCGCCCAGGTTCTGGCGCACCACCATCTTCAGGGGCTGGCTGAAGTTCTGCGTAATCTCAATCCGGTCTTTTCCGTTCTGGCGTGTGAAGTGATACTCTATGTAGGGTGTCTTCAGCGAGGCTTTGTTCCAATCCTTGGGGAAGCCGGGACGTATGATGCACTGGCCATAAAGCGCCTGCGGGATGACGCCGAACAGGCCCTGAATGAGCGTGCGCGAGGAGATGCCTATGCAATCGCCGAAGTCACGATAGCACTCACCGCGTGCAGCATCGAAATGCGACAGCTGGCCAAAGTTTGCCGGCGACTGCCCGTAGTACATCTGATCCAGTATGTTGCCCTTCATCATGCGGAAGGCCTCATCGGGGCGGCCAGCCTCAAAAAACGCCAGTGCCGTGTGCATCACCTCGGCAGCGGCCACATTGTTGATGCTCCATGCATAGGGAAGCCAGTTGGTGGTGGCTATGGTGTAGTAGTAGTCGTCAATGGAGAAATGGGGAATCTCGCTATCCACATAGCGGGTGGCCTGATAGGCCTGCTCGGGCGTACAGGCACCACAGTCAATGGGGGTGTAGATGCTCCACACGGCGGCGCTCTCGTGCAGGCGCCTCAGCCCCATGCCGTCCTCATACTCAGCCCAGTGGCCCCTGGCGGGCATCCACAGCCGCTCGTTCATGGCTTTCAGGATGGCTTCGGCCTCCTGCTGGTAGGGCTCGGGGTCCTCGCCTATGAGCTCGGCTATGCGGGCTGCCAGCAGATTGCCCCGATAATTATAGGCTGAGGAATGGGTCACGGCGCCCCCATTGTAGTAGAGGGCATCGCTGGCCCAGATGCAGCAGTAGGCATCGTAGAGGTGGTCGCCATCGGCGTCGAAATTGCGCTTCTCCCAGGCCAGGTGCGACTTGATGACGGGCCACATCCTGCGCATGTAGGCCGTGTCGGCGTCATACTGGAAGTGCCACAGCAGCTCGTCCATGTAGTTCAGGTTCATGTCGTAGTGGTGCATCTGGTCGTTGCGCCCGGGGTTGCGACAGATGTAGCCGTTGGAGTACATCTGCGTGCCCCATTTCTTCTCGGCCCGCGCCATGTTCATGGCCAGGTCTTGCGAGGGCCCGCCGATGGTGGGCTCCACGGAGTTCACCTGACTTTTGGCATAGGCATCAAAATGGCTGACGGCACGGTCGTTCCAGCCCAGCACGTCGCCCACGTAGGCAGCCCGCCATCCTGCCAGCGGCATGCGCCAGCCTATGCAGCCATGCAGCCACGTCTGCCCGTCCCAGTCGCCCTCGGCGGCCATCACCAGCGCCCCGCCCAGCGTGTTGATATAGGGGTCGGGGGTGGCAAACTGAATGCGCCTGGCCAGCTTCTTATGATAGTCGACGGCGTCATTGAAGCGTTTGAAGGCGTCGCCGTCGTGCATGAAGAAGATGGAGTCGCGCCGCATCACCAGATGTGCAAAGTTGCTGCTGCGGGTGGCCTTGCCCGTGGCCAGCCCCTCCTCCGTGGGTGACGGTTCAAAGACGCCAGGCTTGTCAGCCCCGATGTCGCCATTGCGACTCAGCTTCGTGTCGGCAATGTCGCAGAGCTTCACCTTCACCTCCAGCTGGCGTCCGCGCAGCTTGTCGCAGATGAACTGCCAGATGGCTCCCTCCTCGTCGGGCAGGGCCACCACATGTACGCGCACAATGCCGTTGCCCAGGTTGTTCCACCGGTGATCACCCAGCAGGTAGGAGCGCATGCCGTCATGATAGGATGCCTTGCAGTAGTCGGTGGAGTCAAGGGGCACGCCCTCTATCTCAAACCTTACGCTCTTGTAGTGCCCTTTCTTGGCCACCGCGAAAATGGGAACGTCGCTGGTCTCTATCCTGTAGTCCGACCACCCGCCATAGAGGGCGCGGGTGAAGCGGTTCTGGGCTCGTTCGGTCACTATGTCGGGCCCGTCGGGATAATAGTTCAGCTGTCGCGCCGCGTCGCGCCGCGCATCATTATAAGAGGGCATGGCGCCGTCCACGGTCTGCGCCATGGTGACCGAAGCTATGCTGACCGCGGCCAGCAGGGTGGCCAGGCGTCTCATCCCCTGCCCTCCTTTCTCTTCCCTATCCAGTCAATGACCAGACTCTCTGCTACAGCCAGCAGGATGAGGATACCCAGCGACATCCAGAAGCTGCCGGTCAAATCGTAAATGACTAGGCACACCGTGAAAGTGATGACCCATCGCAAAATAAACTTCCAATTCATACGGTCGGCAAAGGTACAAATAAGTCAGCAAACAACCAAATTTTAAGTGAACAAAAAAAATCGGCTGTCATCCCGACAGCCGATTTTCAAAAACAAACTACTTAAAAACTAATCTACTAAAACAAATCAAAAATATATCAATTTTCTAGGTGCAAAGTTAAGGCCTTTCCAGCAAACTTCCAAAAAAATAATAAACAAAACGAACCGAATTTGATTTATGTCAATCATAAAAATGACAAACCCGACTTTTTCCCGTCTTTTTGCCACACCAAGTTTGCAAAATGGCCTCATAGAGAGACAGATGCGGGCAATGGCTAAAATACCCCTTTTTGAAATGTTACTAATGTTACTAATGTTACTTCCGCAGTAAACACTGGGGTTTTGAGCGATTTACACCCCGTTTTACACCCTAGGTATACCTCAAAAAAAACAGGGAGCGAAGTGCTTCGTTCCCTGCTTTTTGAGTGTTGAATGAAGTTCTACCAGAGCGGCCCGTGCCCCATGCAGCTGGTGGTTCCCAGAGCGGTCAGTGCTGCCGAGAGGGCTGCAATGGCAATGCGGATGAGTG
>CAMNJH010000150.1 GCA_946541275.1 uncultured Prevotellaceae bacterium | reverse complement strand
CTGCATAAAAAACAAACAATTTGTTTTGTTCTGCGCTCGATTTTTCGTAACTTTGCACGGTGGAATCATAAAGAAGAAGAATGATGACAATCTACATCGGAATAGGAGCACTGCTCATCGTGCTGGTGACGCTGCTCGTGGTTTACAACAAGTTAGTGTCGCTGCGTAATAAGGCCAATGAGGCTTTCTCGACAATGGACGTGTTCCTGAAGAAGCGCTTCGACCTCATCCCCAGTTTGGTGGAGGCTGTGAAAGGCTATGCCCGTCACGAGGCCGACGTGCTGCAACAGGTGACGCGACTGCGCAGCCAGGCCGCCAGTGGCGACCGCAGTGGGCAGCTGGCTGGCGAGAGCGAGATTGGCCAGGCCCTGAAGTCGCTCTTTGTCGTCGTGGAGGGCTACCCTGAGCTGAAGGCCAGCAACAGCTTCCTTGACCTGCAGCAGCAGCTGGCTAAAATGGAAGACGAGATATCGCTGTCACGCCGTTACTATAACGGTTGTGTCAGGGAGTATAATAATCACTGCCAGCTCTTTCCGCTCAACTTGGTGGCATCGCTCTTCGGCTTCAAGCCGATGCCGATGTTCATGGTGGGCAGCGAGTCCGAGCGGCAATCAGTCAACGTCAGTCTATGAAGCAAACTTTGAAAAGAAATCTTGGGCTCCTGCTGCTGTTGATGCTTTGCCTGCAGGTCAGCGCCAACCGTGGCGGCTTCTATTACCAAAATATAGCCATCGACGCCGTGGTACACGAGAACAACGTATGGGAAATAGAAGAGTCTTTCGACATCGTCTTTGAAGAGCCCCGCCACGGCTTCTACCGCTACATTCCCCAACAGTTCAAGCTCTACCACGACGTGAATCCTGGCGGTACGCCCGATCTGCGTGCGTTCCCTTATATGGTAGACATTGACCACATCCGTGTAGACGGTGGTCCCTTCACCACCGAAGACAGCAACAGCGATTTCTGCATTGTGCGCATTGGTGATGCCGACCGCGAGGTGGAAGGCCTGCAGCACTATGTCATCAGCTATACCTACACCTATCCCGACGACCGTCTGCCCCAAAGCGACTACCTGTTCCATACCATTCTGGGAACAGAGTTCGAAGACCCCATCAACCATGTGGAGTTCAGCATCAGGTTCGACAAGCCCCTTCCTGCCGACATCGACAGCCGCTTGCAGGTCTTCTCTGGCGAATTTGGCAAGACCGATGGTATCGTGCCGACCCTCAGCGTCGTGGTGGCGCCCGACGAAATCAGCGGTAGCGCCGACGATGTGGCTCCTCGCCATGGCATCACGCTCTATGCACCGCTGCCCGCTGACTACTATGTGGGAACCCACGCTGTCAGCCACTTCTGGTTCTATTTCTTCCTCGCCCTCACCGTGCTCCTTGTGCTCGTTCTTGCCTTCCTGCATTTCCGGCTGACCACGCCGCACGTGACGAAGGTCATTGAGTTCTATCCTCCCGAGGACATCAGTAGTGCTGAGGTGGGAACCATCATCGACACCACCGTCGACACTTCCGACATCGCCTCGCTCATCCCTTGGTTAGCTGGAAAAGGATATATCAGTATTAAAGAGATGACGAGTGGCAAGCTGATCAAGTCCACCGACTTGGAACTGACGAAGCTGAAGGACCTGCCTGCCAAGGCTCCAGGCTACCAGAAAAAGCTCATGAAGCTGCTCTTCAACGATGGCCAGCAGGTACGCATGAAGGACATAGGCGAGAAGCCAGACGAGTTTGGCAAGATTACCAAATCGCTCACCAAGCATTTCACCGGCAAGCGCAAGCTAACCTCGCTGCATTGGTCTTTCTGGCTATACATTCCCCTGGCCATCGTGGGCACGCTGGCGCTGGGTTTCGACTCGGTGGTCAGCTCCTTCGACACTGACCTGCTGGCCTGCGCCGCAATGCTCTTCGGGCTACCCTTTCTCTTCGCTGTCTTCGCCAGGAAGGATGCCAAGCGCCAAGATCTCATTCGCAGTAGCATGCGGCGCGTCTTTTTCTTTCTGCTCAAGGCCGTGGCCATGCTAGCCCTGTGGTTCATCTTCAGTATCATTATCGATTACGGGGCTCCGCTCGACCTCTGGGGCGTGCTCGTCGTCTACGTGGTGTGCTTCGTGCTGAGCGAGTTGGCGGGACGCTTTGAAGTGGATACTGAATACCGCGTACAGATGATGGGCCGTTTGCTGGGTTTCAAGGAGTTCATTGACACAGCCGAGAAGCAGCGCCTGGAACAGTTGCAGGCTGATGACCCGCAGTACTTCTACAAGGTGCTGCCCTATGCCATGGTCTTTGGCCTCAGCAAGAAATGGGCCAGCCTGTTCAAGGACATCAATGTGGAGAAGCCCGACTGGTATGACTCCGCCTCACCCCTCTACGGCTACGACCTGACGCAGAACATGACGCACAACTTCTACTCTACGGCCAGCAATGCCATTTCCACCATCAGCCACGACAGCAGTAGTGGCAGTAGCGGTGGTGGCTACTCCGGCGGTGGCGGTGGCGGCGGTGGCGGTGGCAGCTGGTAGTTTCTATTTATTAATAATGTGTATGTTATCTTAATGAGCACCATCATCTATTCTTCACCCATCTTCGGCCCCGTCCACAGTCGGCGCCTCGGCCTTTCGCTGGGCATCAACCTGCTGCCTGCCGACGGCAAGGTGTGTTCTTTCGACTGTGTCTACTGTGAGTGTGGCTTCAATGAAGAGCACCGTCCGCAGCTGCCCCTGCCCACGCGTCAGGAGGTGGCTGTCGCCCTGGAGCATAAACTTCAGCAGATGACCGCTGAAGGCCGGCTGCCCGACGTGCTCACCTTTGCCGGCAACGGCGAGCCCACTTGTCATCCCCATTTCCCAGAAATCATTGACGATACCATTCGCCTGCGCAACCAGTATTGCCCCGAGGCCAAGGTCAGCGTGCTGAGCAATTCCACCATGATTCACCGCCCTGCTGTGCATGCTGCCCTGATGCGGGTGGACAACAACATCCTGAAACTTGACACCGTCAACCCCGACTACATCCGTCTGGTTGACCATCCAGCTGGAAACTATGATGTTGATAGGATTATCGATGGAATGGCCCGCTTCCAAGGTCATGTCATCGTGCAGACCATGTTCATGCAGGGCGACTGCAACGGCGAGTCGGTCGACAATACCGGCGACGACTATGTGCTGCCCTGGCTTGATGCCGTTGTTCGCATAGCTCCCCAGCAAGTCATGGTTTATACCATAGACCGCGAGACGCCTACCCCCGGTCTGCTGAAAGCCACCCACGAGCAGCTCGACCGCATTGCCGACCTTGTGCGCCAGCGCGGCATCCTCTGCAGCGTCAGCTACTGAGCACAGGGCGGACCTGGGGGAAAAAATAGCAAATAATTTGGTTGTTCAGCTTTTTGTTTGTAAATTTGCAGCCGAAATAGACAAAGAAGATGGATAAGTATATAAGGTTTGACTGGGCAGCGAAACGCATGCTTCGCAACAAGGCGAACTTCGCCGTGCTGGAAGGCCTGATGACGGTACTGTTCGATGAGAAGGTGACCATCGTGGAACTTTTGGAGAGCGAAGGTAATCAGGAACGGGAAGACGACAAGTTCAATCGCGTAGACATAAAGGCCCGCAACTCAAAGGGTGAAATCATACTGGTGGAGATACAGCAGACGCGCGAGTTGTATTATCTGCAGCGCATCCTCTATGGTGTGGCGAAGACCATCACGGAGCACATGAAGCTGGGCAGCAAGTATGACCAGGTGAAGAAGGTCTACTCCATCAGCATTGTTTACTTCGATCTGGGCAAGGGTGCTGACTATCTTTACCATGGGCAGAACCAGCTTATAGGCGTGCATACCAAAGACCAGCTCGTCATCAACACGCGCGACAAGGATGCTATCCGAATGGTGGCTCCTTCTGACATCTTCCCTGAATATTACATTATTCGCGTGAACGAGTTCAACAAGGTGGCAACGACGCCTTTGGAAGAATGGATAGACTATCTGAAGGATGGCAACATCAAAGACGACACGACTACGCCTGGCCTGGCCGAAGCCAGAGAAAGACTGCGCTATTTGCAGATGAGCGATGCCGAGCGCCGGGCCTACGACCGCCACATGGACAACATCATGGTGGAAAACGATATCCTTGAAACCAAGGTCATAGAAGGTCTTGAGCAGGGTCGAAGAGAAGGTCGAGAAGAGGGCCGAAGAGAAGGTCGAAAAGAGGGTATTGAAGAGGGTCGCAAGGAAGGTATTGAGGAAGGAATCGAAAAAGGCCGCATGGAAGGACGTTTTGAGGCTATGGTGGATTTAGCCCGCAAAATGAAGCAACGTGGCACCCCTCTTGCTGACATTAGTGAGTTTACAGGACTGGCTGAGGAAGAAATCGCTGGACTCTAGACTTGTCCACCGTTGATAAGCAATCATCATTTATGTGTAAAAGATATAGAACAATCCGAAACAAACGAATGAGAGTTATAGCCCTATCATTTGTAGTCTGCCTTTTTTCTTTCTGTCCCGCTGGGGCGCAGAACCATAATCTGGAAGTGGGAAAAAACCTGGACATCTTCAACACGCTCTACAGCCAGCTGGACCTGTTCTACGTGGACACCCTGAACCCCAGGCAGACCATGACGGCAGGCATCAAGGGTATGCTCCGCTCGCTGGACCCCTACACCGAGTATTTCCCTGAGGAGGAGACGAAGCAGCTGGAGATGATGCTAACGGGCAAATATGCCGGTATAGGAGCGCTGGTGAAGTACCACACACGGCTGAAGCGCGTGGTGATTGACGAGCCTTACGAGGGTATGCCCGCAGCTGAAGTTGGCGTACGCAAGGGTGACATCATCCTGAGCATTGACGATTCGCTGATGACCGACAAGCCAGTGAACTACGTCAGTAGCCATCTGCGTGGCGACCCCGGCACCACGTTTGTGCTCCGCGTGAAGCGGCCTTCCACCGGTAAGGAGATGAAATTCAAGATTACGCGCCGTAACATCAAGTTGCCCGAGCTGCCCTTCTATGGCATGCGTCCCGATTCCATAGGCTATATCAACCTGACCCAGTTCACTGAGGACTGCTCCAAGGAAGTGCGTCGTGCTTTTGTGGAGCTGAAGACGCAAGGAGCCCGAGGCATCGTCTTTGATTTGCGTAATAATGGCGGCGGCAGTGAGATGGAGGCGGTGAATATTGTCAATATCTGGGTACCACAAGAGCAGACGGTGGTGGAAAACCGTGGAAAGGTGGAGCAGGCCAATCATTCCTACAAGACGCGCCTGGAGCCTGTTGACACGGTGATGCCCGTGGTGGTGCTGGTGAACGACGAGACGGCCTCGGCCAGCGAAATCACCAGCGGGGCCTTGCAGGACCTGGACCGCGCCGTCATCATGGGTACGCGTACCTACGGCAAGGGGCTGGTACAGGTGCCGCTGGACTTGCCCCATCATGCCAACGTGAAAATCACTACGTCCAAGTACTATATCCCTTCGGGGCGCTGCATTCAGGCCATCAACTACAACCGCCAGTCGGGCGCTGCCTACACTGAGCATATTCCCGATTCGCTGACGCACGTCTTCCACACCCGCAATGGGCGTGAAGTGCGCGACGGCGGTGGCATCAAGCCCGATGTGGAGGTGAAGAACGACACCATGCCCAACATTGCCTATTATCTTTCCGCCGGCGGGCTCGACTCTACCGAGGTGATGTTCGATTACATAGTGGACTACATTGACCACCATGAGCAGATAGCTCCCCCCACCCAGTTCCACCTCACTGACCAGGACTGGGCAGAGTTCCGCCAGCGCGTCATTGACAGTGGGTTCAGCTATGATGACATGAGCCGCAAGCAGTTCGACGAACTGGTGAAGACCGCCAAGTTCGAGGGCTACTATGATGAGGCCCGCGATGCCTTCGACACCCTGTCAGAGCGCCTGAAGCACAATGTGGCTACCGAGCTGGACAAGCATCGTGAAACCATACAGCAGGTTTTAGAGCTGGACATCATTGCCGCCTATTATTATCAGCGCGGTGCCATCGAGGCTGGACTGAACTACGACAAGCAGCTGCACGAAGCTGAGCGGTTGCTGAAGTCGCCTGATGAATATCGGGCCATTCTCTCGCCGAAGTAGGGTCTTCACAGGCACCACGCTCAACCTCGTCGTCCACCAGTACCGTGGAATCCTTTTGCCTGCGGCACCACGCAAATGAACCGCGAATGGACCGTGAATGATTCGTGAATTATAGTTGAGACTGTTGAAAAGGCTTTGCTTCATACTATTCTCCATTGTCCTGCTGGTGGGCTGCACCAGCGATGGGGCTGAGTGGCGGCTTCAGCTGGAGGAGCTGGAGCGGCAGAACCGTGCTGACAGCCTGATGACCAACGACTCGCTGGCTCGTAGCCTTACGGAATACTTCGACCGCCATGGCTCGCCGAACGAGCGCATGCGCGCACACTACATATTGGGGCGTACTTATGCCGACAGGGGAGA
>CAMNJH010000149.1 GCA_946541275.1 uncultured Prevotellaceae bacterium | reverse complement strand
CGATAGCCCGTCTCAAACTCCTTACGAAGAGCTTCCTGATAGCGGATGTCGCCTGCAAAGGCTGGTTTCAGGCGTTTCAGGAAGTGCAGCTTGCCATAGAGCTTCACCCGATAGGTGTCGCAGGTGCCTCCATGCGCATCTATCTGTTCGATGCTCTCGAAAGGCGACCGACTATCAGAAAACTGCGACGACTCCATAGTTAAGTGAAGAATGAAAAATGGAGAATCAAATAACCCTTACGGAAGACAAGCCCGATATACGTCCTGCCGTGAATTGACCAAGCGATTGTCCATTTCGCCACACCTGGAGAACCAGCAACGGATGATGAAGCACAAAACTCAGCACCTCCACCTCATCGCCTGCCTGCAACTTGCTGTTCTCGCTCTCCATAATGTGATAGTGGCAATCACCCAAATATCTGAGTACCAGTCTGCGGTCTGGGAGCCACGCAATCTCAACGCTGCTACCAGTTTGCAGGTCGGCAGAGCGAAGTTCTCCCTTTGGCGCTTCAAAATCGGAATTACCAGTATCTTCTATTGCCAAGAGCTCGTCCCAGTGGGCATAGCCCAGATAGCGTGCTATGGCATCGAGGGTTGCGGCATGGGGCGTTCGCTCATCATGGGCAAAACCGAGGAGGCGCTTCAGCGTAGTGGCTCCTATACGGACTTTTGTCTTGCTCTCGATGTCAAGCGACAGCAGTTCGCAGTCAGAAGGCAAGCGCAAGCCGTTTCCCAACTTGCGCTTCAAGAGTTCTACAATATGGAATGGCAGTTTCATCGGCTACTACTCCCACTCGATGGTTGCGGGTGGCTTTGAGGAGATGTCGTAGCAGACGCGATTGACGCCACGGACCTTATTGATAATCTCGTTCGAGACACGGGCCATGAAGTCATAAGGCAGATGGGCCCAGTCGGCGGTCATGGCATCGGTGCTGGTGACGGCTCGCAGGGCAACGGGGTGCTCGTAGGTGCGCTCGTCACCCATGACGCCAACGCTACGCACGGTGCTAAGCAAGATGGCTCCAGCCTGCCAAATCTGGTCGTAAAGCGATACTTCTATCTCGCCATCTTGCATCTCGGCAGGCACGCCGGCGGCCAGCACCTTGCGGGCTTCCTCGCCACTGAGCTTCACCTTATAGTCGCGCAGGCCACGTATGTAGATATCATCAGCGTCCTGAAGGATGCGCACCTTCTCAGGCGTGATGTCGCCCAGAATGCGCACAGCCAGACCGGGACCAGGGAAGGGGTGGCGGGTGATGAGATGCTCGGGCATGCCCAGCTGACGGCCTACGCGGCGCACCTCGTCCTTGAAGAGCCACTTCAGCGGTTCACAGAGCTGCAAGTGCATCTCCTTGGGCAGACCACCCACATTGTGGTGACTCTTAATGACCTTGCCTGTGATGTTCAGGCTCTCAATGCGGTCAGGATAGATGGTGCCCTGAGCCAGCCACTTGGCATCTGTGATTTTCTTTGCCTCAGCATTGAACACCTCAACAAAGTCACGGCCAATGATCTTTCGCTTCTGTTCTGGGTCGGTGACTCCGGCCAAGTCGGCAAAGAACTTCTGACTGGCATCCACGCCAATGACGTTCAGACCCAGCACCTCGTAGTCCTTCATGACCTGCTGAAACTCGTTCTTGCGCAACATGCCATGATCGACGAAGATGCACGTCAGCCGCTTTCCTATGGCACGATTGAGCAGCACGGCAGCCACGGAAGAATCGACACCGCCAGAAAGGCCTAGGATGACGCGGTCATCACCCAACTGTTGCTTCAGCTCCTGCACGGTGGTGTCGACGAAGGATGCTGCGCTCCACTCCTGACGGGAGCCGCAAATGCCTACCACGAAATTGCTGAGCAGCAGCTTACCCTGCGTGGTATGGAACACCTCAGGATGGAACTGTACAGCATATATGGGCGATGGATTAGCCTCACCGCTCCAGTAGGCAGCATACTTCACATCCTTGGTCGAGGCGATGACCTGGAATTCTTCGGGGATAGCGGTGATGGTGTCGCCATGGCTCATCCACACCTGCGAATGCTGGTCGAAGCCCTGGAACAACGGATTCTGGGTGTCGACCGTCTCCAGATGGGCACGGCCATACTCACGAGAGTCGGCTTTCTCAACGCGTCCGCCCAGCGTATGCGAGATAAACTGTGCCCCATAGCAGATACCCAGCACGGGCACCTTGCCCATGAACTGACTCAGGTCCACCTTGAAGGCCTCGGGATCATGCACCGAATAAGGCGATCCGCTGAGGATGACGCCAATGACGTCGTCATCCTGGCCCACGGGGTACTTGTTGTACGGAAGAATCTCGCAGAAGGTATCCAGCTCGCGTACGCGGCGTCCTATGAGCTGCGTGGTCTGCGAGCCGAAGTCGAGAATGATAATCTTCTGTTGCATATTGAAAGTGATTTGAGTTTTTTTAAATCAAAAAATAACAGACTCACTGCTTAAGAATTGCTCTGCCTGCTCAAGCGTGTCGAGCTTGCCCACATCCATCAGTCGCAAATCGTCCTTGATGCAGCCCACAATACGTGCACGGTGGCAGGTGCTCAAATAGAAGTCGATAATGGGGAAACGGTCGGGAAAGCGCTCCATGAGCGGGAACATGCGGGGCGAGAACGAGTGGATGCCGCTGAAGGCGAACATATTGAGCGGCTCGCCATATTGCGACAAGCCCGTGCGCCGCACGTATTCATAGGGACTACGCACCTCGCCTGTCTCCACATTCTTCCAGCCCATCAGACGCATGCCATTGTCAAAGAGCAGATAGCGCTTAGTAGTGCGCCGGCTGACCAGCAGCACTGCATCTTCATCATCCAGATGCTGGCGGGCGAACCATCCATAGTCCACATTATCCAGTATGTCGACATTATGAATAAGGATAGGTGCCTCATCACTGAAGAGGCCTGCGGCTTTCTTCAGTCCCCCGCCCGTCTCAAGCAACTGTTCCCGTTCATCGCTGATGCGCACCAACGGAGCATAAGGACTAGCTGCCACATGGTCGATTATCTGCTGGGCAAAGTGATGGACATTCACCACAAAGCGGTCATAGCCCTGTGCCTGTAAGCGCCCAACGACAATGTCGAGTAACGGCTTTCCACCCACTGGCACCAGGGCCTTGGGCATGGTATCGGTGAGCGGTTTCAGGCGGGTTCCCAGCCCCGCTGCAAAAATCATGGCTTGCTTCATGCTGCAAAGATAATCAAAAAAAGTCAGATTAAAGCCATGTCGGCATTACTTTTTTTTCAAATTGAACGTCAGCGTCTGTCCCCGGGAGCTGGTAAAGTTGCCCTTGAAGACGTTACGCGTCAGCTTTCCCTGGAACTGGCCCGTGGGGGCACCGTCCACGGTGAACTCAGTGAGCACCACCCTGCCCCGACTGTATGTGCCATTGAGTATCAAGCGTTTGTTGGGGCCTTGCGACTCATAGTAATAATTACCGCTGACCACGGTGCCATTCACCTCCAGGTCCATCTTCACGGGATACTGCCCAATGGCCCCTTCGAGATGTATTTCGCGCACCATCTCCACATCTTCCTCCTCTTCATCATCCACGAGTGAGGCTTTCCCCGACTTATAGCCAAACAGGAAATAGGCGCCCAAGCCCAAAGCGGCCACCAGCAGCAGGCTGACCAGCAGAATCAAAAGATGGGGCGACTTGCGGCGTGACTTGTGAAGGACGGTGCGGGCTGAGGTCTTGGGTGGGGAGAGCATCAGGCTGATTCGCTGCTCAATTTCAGCCACCGACTGAGGCCGGCTATTCCGCTGGGGACTCATCAGCCAGCGAATCAGCTTCTGCATATCTTCGCTGACGGATGAGGGAAACTGGAAGTCATCACAATCGGCCAAGTCAGATGAAGATGGTGGGGTTTGCTTGGTGAGCATATAGTAGAGCGTTGCCCCCAAGGCATAGAAGTCGGTCCAGGGGCCGAACTTCTCAACATTCTGCTCCACCTGCTCCATCGGAGCATAGCCAGGCGTATAGCACATGGAAGAGCTTGACAGCTCGCCATTGGGACGCATTTGCTTGCTGGCGCCAAAGTCAATGAGACTGACGTGCTGACACCCATCTATCATCAGATTGCCAGGTTTGATGTCCAGATGCCAGATGTTCTGCGCATGAATCGTTTTCAGGGCATCAAGAACTTGTGGAAGAATCACAAGAGCCTCATTCTCGGTCATGGGATTGGGCTGATTTTTCAACTGCGCACCAATCGACTGCCCGTCGATATAGTCCATGACATAATAGACTGTGCCATTCTCTTCGAACAGATCGTGCACCCTGACTATATGTTCGTTGTTCAGGTGACGCAACCGCTGAGCTTCCTGCCTGAACTTGTTCCTCAGGCTTTCAAACGTCGCATTATTCTCAGGAAGGCTTACCGTCACATCCTTACCCTCACGCGCATTGATACCACGCACAAAGAACTCTTTCATGGCCAAGATCTCGTCAAAGGCGGTATTCAGCACCTTGTAGGTATTGCCGAAGCCGCCATTTGCTATGTGCCCCACTATTTTGTAAGTGTCATTGCGCAGCAGGGTGCCCAGTTCAAGCATTGTACTTGTATCCATCTGCTTTTTGTATTTTGTCTGCAAAGGTAATGAAAATAATTCTTATTGAAGTACAAAGTTACCAATAAAATGTGAAAACCTTTGCTGAATAGAATGTAAGTTGCTATCTTTGTATGCTTAATCAAGAACTATTAGGGTTTCATCATGAAGAAAACACTCATTTTCCTGGCATGCATGGCCGCCACCATGACGGTCAGCGCACAAGAGGCCGACAGCACGGTATTCAAAGGGTACTTATACAACAAAGAATTTGATGTATACATGCGTATCAATTTCTACGATGCGGATGTCATCATCAGCTGGCAGGAGGTATACGGTGCACTGCCTGGTTATCTTTCCAAAAGCGACAACAACTATTGCTGGATTGTCACTGAAGCCTCTGTCAACGGGAAGACGGCGCTTCTGGAGATGGTGAACGACTCGGGCAGCGACGACCTGACGGCTACCCTGACGCAAGAGAACGACTCTGTCTATACACTGCGCCACCGCAGTGGCTCCGTCATGAAAGTGCCCGAGAAAGGGAAATGGAAAAAACTACCCTCCACGCTGACCTTCCAAAGAAGAAAAACGAAGAAATAGTTGGTCAAATCGGCAAAAAGTAGTACCTTTGCAGCCTCTATTATAATGTAAGCTATCAATAATTAGTAAAACGTCAAAATAGCAAATACAAAAGATGTTAACACTGAAACTCATCACTGAGCAGACCGAGCGCGTCATTCGCGGCTTGGAGAAGAAGCACTTCAAGGGTGCAAAGGAAGCCATCGACGAAGTGCTGGCCATTGACCGTCAGCGCCGAGAGGCCCAGCAGCAATTAGACCGGAACCTGAACGAGCAGAAACAACAGTCAGGACAGATTGGCCGACTGATGAAAGAAGGTCGCCGCGACGAAGCCGAGCAGGCCAAGCAGGCTGTGAGCGCACTCAAGGAAAGCTCACGGCTACTGGAAGAGGCCATGAACAAGGCACAGGAGGAGATGATCCGACTGCTCTGCCAAATTCCCAACATACCCTACGACGAAGTGCCCGAAGGCGCTGCTGCCGAGGACAACCACGTAGTGAAGAGCAATCTGAAGGAATGCACCGAAAACGACACCGTGGGCAACTGGGACGTGAACCCTACACTGGGCATTGAGAATCCCCTGCCCCATTGGGAGCTAGCCAAGAAATACAACCTCATCGACTTTGACCTGGGCGTGAAAATCACTGGCGCAGGATTCCCCGTTTACATGGGCAAGGGAGCTCAGCTGCAGCGCGCACTCATCAACTTCTTCCTCGACGAAGCCCGTGCCAGCGGCTACACTGAGGTGATGCCGCCCACGGTCGTAAATGCAGCCTCAGGCTACGGCACTGGCCAGCTGCCCGACAAGGAGGGCCAGATGTATCACTGCGAGGTGGACGACTTCTACCTGATTCCCACCGCTGAGGTGCCTGTCACGAATATCTACCGCGACGTCATTCTCGACGAGGCTCAGCTGCCCATCAAGAACTGCGCCTACACCGAGTGCTTCCGCCGCGAGGCTGGCAGCTATGGCAAGGATGTGCGCGGCCTGAATCGCTTGCACGAGTTCTCAAAGATTGAGATTGTGCGCATTGACAAGCCCGAGCACTCCAAGGAGAGTCACAAGGAGATGCTGGCCCACGTTGAAGGTCTGCTGAAGAAGCTGGAGCTGCCCTATCGCATCCTGCTGCTCTGCGGTGGCGACCAGAGCTTCACCAGTGCCATCTGCTACGACTTCGAGGTTTACAGCGAGGCTCAGGGACGCTGGCTTGAGGTTTCATCGGTCAGCAACTTCGACACTTACCAAGCCAACCGTTTGAAGTGTCGCTATCGCAACAGCCAGACCAAGAAGACCGAGCTCTGCCACACTCTGAATGGTTCGGCACTGGCCCTGCCCCGCATCGTGGCCGCCCTGCTGGAGAACAACCAGACGCCTGAGGGCATCCGCAT
>CAMNJH010000148.1 GCA_946541275.1 uncultured Prevotellaceae bacterium | reverse complement strand
CTACCGATGAAAAGGGCGTTGACTTTTCAAAAAAGGGCATTGACTTTTTCCAAAAAGTCGGCCCCCCATGAAAAAATGGCGGCGCCGTTTTGGAAAATCCCGCCGCCCCGTGTTAAGGAAACATGCCGCGTCTCACCCCAAAACATGCCGCGTTAAAGGTCAAAACATGCCCTTGGCCCGGTAGCATGAGTAGCACCAGTAGCACGAGTAGCACTTAAATTATGTCAAAATATCCATGTACCTTGCATCGATATGAAAACAAATTGCTATCTTTGCATTTTTCGAACAACAAAATGCATGTAATTATGAAAAGACTCCTAATAGCAATGACCCTGTTGCTGGCATGCCTGTCAATAGGGGCCCAAACCGTGAAGGACTCCAACTATCGCACCGTGGGATATGTGGAGCGCGACGGGACGATTAAGAACAGCAACTACAGCACGAAAGGCTACATCAAGCAAGACGGCACGGTGCAGGACGCCAGTTATCGCACGGTGGGGTATATCAAAAAGGACGGCACCGTTCAGGATGCCAGCTATCGCACCATAGGCTACGTGAAGAGCGATGGCACCGTGCAGGACTCCAGCTACAGGACGCTGGGCTATGCTAAGGACGTGCCAGCCACACATGCTGCCTTGCTTTTCTTCTTTCAACTTCTGAAATAGAGAGAATGAGAACGTGGCAGTACCTTGTGGCAGGCGTCATTCTGATGCTCATGGCCAGCCCTGTGCTGGCTCAGGAAGCAAGGACTACCGTGGTGGCTGATGCCGTGACACATCAGCCCGTTGCTCATGCGTCACTTTACACGAAAACGAATGGGCGCTTCCATGCAGCCATCAGCAATACTCAAGGCGTGGCACGAATTTCGTTTCAGTATCAACGACTTACGGTATCTCATCTCAACTACGCTTCACGCCAATTTCGGGCCGCCCTGCCCGACACCATCTTCTTGGAGCCCAAATTCCAGATGATGGCAGAGGTGGTGGTGACCAACAAAGAGCCGGAATGGATCAAACGCAAGCTGAAGCAGGCCATCAAGCTGAAAGACCAGTATTACTTCAGCACCGACACGATGCATACCTGCTTCTACCAGACGCAGAGTCTGAGTCAGAACAGCATTTACCGCTTCCAGCTGTCAGGACAGCTGCGCATGAAGAGCGACAAGCGAAAGCACTACGAGCTGCTGCCCACGACAGCTGACATTACCGCTGCTGACTCCACCCGGCTCACTGACACGGCCAACCTGCGCCGCATGCTCTACGAGGATTTCATGGCCGAGCTTGACAATGGCTTCATCCGCTCACACCGCTTCTATCCCAATGGCAGCTACCAGCGACAGCGGGAGGGCGAGGTGCAACTGCGCTTCCGGGGGAAACACTTCGAGGACGACCATGGATGGCTGGTCATCGACACGGTGAGCTGCCGGGTGCTCAGTGCCTGGCGCGCCACTGGCACGAAGGTAAACCGCCAGGAGCGCATCGACGGGGTGATGTATGCACTGGCTCGCGGCCTCGGTTATCGCATCGACACCTGGAACCGCGACTATCGGGTGAGGTATGCCGAGCGCCCTGACGGCACGCTCTATCCTGCTGAAGTGAACTACAAACTGTACTATGGCGGTCATGACAGCAGTACCGACAGCAAGCAAGAGGAGTTTCAGAAGCAAACGGGCGGAGGCTTCCCCAACATGGAGGCCACGCTGCGCCTGGAGCCCGGGAGCCATGCTGCCCTACCCGACTCCACCACCTGGCATGTGCTGCCCCGCTCGTGGTACATACGCTTCAACACTGAAGCCGACCGCCAGAAAGAGATTGAGCTGTCAAATCTGCCAGCCACATTCACCATTTACGAAAATGAGCCATGAATACGAACAAGATAAGATTTATAGCCTTCGATGCCGACGACACGCTCTGGGACTGCCAAGGCCACTTTGAGGTGGTGATGCAGCGGCTCTACGACGAGCTGACGCCCTGGGTAGACCGCGAGACCGCCGCCCTTGAGCTGTTCTCCACCGAGCGGAAGAACATGCCCCTGCTGGGATATGGCGTGAAAGCCTTTACGCTCTCCATGCTCGAAACGGCCATGCGCGTCAGCCGATGCCAGATGCCCGCCGCCACCATCAACGACATACTGAAGCAGTGCTACACGCTGCTACAGCTGCCATGCACCCCTCTGCCCGAGGTAGAACAGACGCTCGACGTGCTCAGCCGGCAGGACCACCTCCAGCTGGTGGCTTTCACCAAGGGCGAGCTGCTCGACCAGGAGGCCAAGTTGCAACGCTCCGGGCTGCTGCACTATTTCGACCATGTAGAGATTACCAGCGACAAGGGCGAGCCAGAGTTCCTGGCACTGTGCCAGAAACTGCAGGCCCAGCCGGAAGAAATGCTCATGGTGGGCAACTCGCTGAAGAGCGACATCGCCCCCGCCCTGGCCATAGGCTGCCTGGCCGTCTACATTCCCTTCCACGTCACCTGGCAACTGGAACATCAGGAGCAGATTGAGCACGAACGCATGGCAGAGATCACACATTTTGGCCAGCTGCTTGAAATATTCGGCCTCCAGTGAGGCGTTTTTCCCTATTTTTTAGTACCTTTGCACGCAAAACTGAAAAAACAGACATAATGGAACAGAAAGAATTCAAACGCACCACCGTGACGGCAGCCTTGCCCTATGCCAACGGCGGTGTGCACATCGGGCACCTGGCTGGCGTCTACGTGCCAGCTGATATCTACGTGCGCTATCTGAGGGCAAAGAAGCGTGAGGTGATGTTCATTGGCGGCAGCGACGAGCACGGCGTGCCCATCACCATTCGAGCCCGTAAGGAAGGCATCACCCCGCAGGAGGTGGTGAACCGCTACCACAACATGATTCGCAATTCGTTCGAGGACTTCGGCATCTCGTTCGACATCTACAGCCGTACCACGTCGAAAATCCACCATCAGTTTGCGGCCGACTTCTTCCGCAAGCTCTACGATGAAGGGAAGCTGACCGAGGACACCACCACCCAGCTCTACGACGAGGAGGCCCACCAGTTCCTGGCCGACCGCTACGTCACTGGCGAGTGCCCCCACTGCCACAACCAGGGCGCCTATGGCGACCAGTGCGAAAAGTGCGGACGCGACCTCTCGCCCACCGAGCTCATCAACCCCAAGTCGACCATCAGCGGCTCCACACCCGTGCTGAAAGAGACCAAGAACTGGTATCTGCCCCTGAACGACTACCAGGAGTGGCTGAAGAAGTGGATTCTGGAGGAGCACAAGGAGTGGCGCCCCAACGTCTACGGACAGTGCAAGAGCTGGCTGGACATGGACCTGCAGCCCCGTGCCATGACGCGTGACCTCGACTGGGGCATCCCCGTTCCCGTCGAGGGGGCCGAAGGCAAGGTGCTCTACGTGTGGTTCGATGCTCCCATAGGCTATATATCGAACACGAAGGAGCTCTGCGAGGCTGACCCCGACCGCTGGGGCACCTGGCAGAAGTGGTGGCAGGATGAGGACACCCGGCTGGTGCACTTCATAGGCAAGGACAACATTGTGTTCCACTGCATCATCTTCCCTGTCATGATGCGTGCCCACGGCCAGTACATCATGCCCGACAACGTGCCCGCCAACGAGTTCCTGAACCTGGAGAACGACAAGATTTCCACGTCGCGCAACTGGGCTGTATGGCTGCACGAATACCTGGAGGACTTCCCCGGCAAGCAGGATGTGCTGCGCTATGTGTTGACGGCCAATGCCCCTGAGACGAAGGACAACAATTTCACCTGGAAGGACTTCCAGGAGCGCAACAACAACGAGCTGGTGGCCGTGTATGGCAATTTCGTGAACCGCGCCCTGCAGCTCACCTGGAAATACTGGGAGGGCATAGTGCCCGAGCGTGGCGAACTGCAAGACGCTGACCGCCAGGCTATCGAGGAGTTCAAAGATGTGAAGCAGAAGGTAGAGACGCTGCTGGAACAGTTCAAGTTCCGCGACGCCCAGTTCGAGGCCATGAACCTGGCCCGCATAGGCAACCGCTACATCACCGAGTGTGAACCATGGAAAGTGTGGAAGACCGACCCAAAGCGTGTGGAAACCGTGCTTAACGTGTGTCTGCAACTGGTTGCTAATCTGTCGATTGCATTCGGTCCGTTCCTGCCTTTCTCCAGCAACCGTTTGCGCTCGCTCATCAACGAGCAGAACCTGGACTGGGAGCAGCTGGGAAGCATTGACCTGCTGCCAGCCGGCCATCAGCTGAACCAGCCGCAGCTGCTGTTCGAGAAGATTGACGACGAGACCATACAGCGGCAGCGTGACAAACTGGAGGCCACCAAGAAAGCCAATGAGGCTGCCGCCTACAAGGCCGCTCCGGTGAAGGACACGGTGAGCTTCGAGGACTTCGAGAAGCTCGACATCCGTGTAGGCCTGGTGAAGCAGTGCCAGCGAGTACCCAAATCGAAGAAGCTGCTACAGTTCACCATCGACGACGGTAGCGGCACCGACCGCACCATCTGCTCGGGCATTGCCGCCTTCTACGAGCAGCCTGAAGAGCTGGTGGGCAAGCGCATCCTTTTCGTGGCCAACTTTGCCCCTCGCAAGATGATGGGCATTGAGAGCCAGGGCATGATTCTCAGTGCCGTCGACAGCGACGAGAGCCTGAGTGTGGTGACTACCACCAAGGACGTGAAGCCTGGCAGCCAGGTGGGTTAAGCACAAGCCATTGAACATATTGAACATTGAGTATTGAGCATTGAGAAAGTATTCACCCTATCTCATCCTGCTGCTGCCCTTTCTGCTGCTGGTTGTATTTGAGCAGGATTATCTTTACCGGGCTGGTGAACAGAACCTGTTTCTTCATACGCCCATGTTCTTCCGGCAGTGCATGGTGACGTCGGGAGGCCTGCTCAGCTGGTGCGGTGCTTATCTCACTCAGTACTTCCATTATCCGGCGCTCGGAGCGGGCTTGTTGTGCCTGCTCTGGGCGCTGCTCGTCAGGTTGCTGCACGCAGCGTTCCGCCTGCCCCGCGCCTGGCTGCTGCTAGCCCTGGTACCAGTGGCATGCCTGCTCATCAGCATCACCGACCTGGGCTACTGGCTGTTCTACCTGAAGCTGCGCGGCCATCTTTTCGTAGCCACGCTGGGCTGTCTGGTCGTTGTCAGCCTGTCATGGGCCTATCTGCACCTGCCGTGCCGCCATGGTCTGCGCACACTGCTCATCGTGTTCACCGTCAGTCTGGGCTACCCCCTGTTCGGCTTCTATGCCCTCTTTGCCGCATTGCTCATGGCGGTGCTGTCATGGCGCAGCGGAGGCTGGCGCTGGCCTGATGCGCTGACGGCGCTGCTCCTGGTGGTGGCCGTGCCGCTGGTGTTTTATCACACCGTTTACCACCAGACCAACATTGTCAACATCTACTGGACGGCGCTACCCGTATTCTGCCGCGTGGGCCAGCGCTACTTTGCCTATAACCTGCCCTACATCTTCCTCTTTGCCTCCCTGCTGCTCATGGCCCTGTGCTATCAGCAGGAAAGGCCGCTGCAGCCCCTGTCAAAGCCCTGGCAGTGGGCACGCCGTGCACTGTTGGGCGCCGTGGCCGTGTGCGTGGCCGTGTTCTGGTATAAGGACGACAACTTCCACCGCGAGCTGTCCATGATGCGCAGCCTGGAAGAGCAGGACTGGGAGCAGGCCGTGCAGACCTCGGCCCACGTCACTGGCGAGCCCACCCGCGCCATCTGCCTGATGCGCAACCTGGCGCTGGCCCGACTGGGCAGACTGGGCGACGAGATGTTCCTCCACCCCATTGGAGCCCGGCGCCCCAACGCCCCTTTCACCGTACGCATGGTCGACACCATCGGCCGTCTGGTCTATCTGCAGTATGGCGTGGTGAACTACTGCTATCGGTGGTGCATGGAGCAGGGCGTGGAGTATGGATGGAGCGTGGAGAAGCTGAAGCTCATGGTGAAGTGCTCGCTGCTCAACGGCGAGTTTCAGGCTGCACAGAAATACCTCAGTCTGCTGAAGAAGAGCGACTTCCAGGGCTCATGGGTGAAAAAGTACACCGAGCTGTGCCATCACCCCCAGCTGATGGCACAGGACGCTGAGCTGCAGACCATTCACCACATGCAGCGCCCTGACAACTTCCTGACCGCCGACATGTCGCTGCTAGAGAAGTTCCTCATCGAGCACTTCGCCACCGCCCAGTCCACCGACCCCCTGTTCCAGGAGCAGGTGCTGGTTGCCACCATGATGGCAAAGAACAGCAGCATGTTCTGGCGCCAGTTCTACGTCTACACTTCGCTGCACAGCCAGCAGCGCGTGCCCCGCCACTATCAGGAGGCGGCCTGCCTCATGGGTCCTCTGCAGGGCGCCGACATCAGCCGCATGCCCTTCGATGCCGAGGTGGTCAGCAGCTACCAGGCCTTTGGGCAGGCTCTGGCCCAGTGCCAGCAGCGCAATCTGAGCGAGGAGCAGACCAGGGCAGCGCTCTACGAACGGTTCCACCAGACGTACTACTATGATTATTACTTTAGAGTGAGGAGTTACGAGTGAGGAG
>CAMNJH010000147.1 GCA_946541275.1 uncultured Prevotellaceae bacterium | reverse complement strand
ATCCGATGAGGACACCCACAATGACACCCAGCACCAGAGGTTCGCCCAGCACGCCAAACTTCTTCTTCAGTCCCTCGGCATCGATGTCGAGCTTGGAGAAGCCGGGAATGCGGTCCAGCAGCCAGTTGATGGCCACGGCAAACACGGTGAAGCTCTGGCAGAATGGCTGCGGTATGGAGATTCCCTGCAGGTCGTAGTGCTTTTGGAACTTGTCGGCCGTCAGGTCGGCCATGACCAGCGTGATGATGTAGCAGACGATGGCAGCAAAATAGCCCCATAGCAAGCTCTGGTCCATGACGAAGTAGGCCACGGCGCCAATGAAGGCGAAGTGCCAGTAGTTCCACAGGTCGATGTTGATGGTGCGAGTGCATTTAGTGAGCAGCATGAGCAGGTTGACGCCAAGGCAGATAGGGATGATCAGTGCTCCCACGGCGGTGCCGTAGGCCACGGCGGCAGCGGCAGGCCAGCCCATGTCGAATACTTTCAGCTGAAGGCCATAAATCTCAGAGATGGCTTTCAAGGGCCCGTCGAAGTTAGTGGTGAGCAGGGCCGTGACGATGCCAAGGCCTACAAAGCCCACACCGACATAGAGACCGCTCTTTAGGCTTTTGCCGAACTTCATACCGATGCACACACCGATAATCGTGAACAGAATGGGCATCATCACCGACGCGCCCAAGCTAATAATGTAGCTGAATACTTGTTCCATTTTATTTTAATAATTTGTCTTAGCGTAGTTCGTGCTGCAAAAGTACACATTTTTCACGAAATAGCCGCACGATTCCAGAAAAAACTTACGCTTTTCTGTCTGATGAGGCTTTCATCCGCGCTTCCCCTCACCTCTCGTCTCTTGCCATTCACTTCTCATCCTAGTCCTGATAATAGATGCGCTTCACGCGATTGCTGACGCTGGTCAGCACTTCGTAGGGGATGGTTTGCAGCACGTTGCTGAGCACCGTCACGGGCAGCTCCTTGCCAAAGATTTCCACCTGGTCGCCCTCCTTGCAGGGTATGTCAGTGACGTCGATGAGGGCCACGTCCATGCAGATGTTTCCCACGTATTCTGCCTGCTGTCCGTTCACCAGACAGTAGCAGTGGCGGTTGCCCAGCCGGCGGTTCAGCCCGTCGGCATAGCCAATGGGAATGGCGGCTATCAGGCTGTCGCGCTCCAGCACGCCCTTGCGGCTGTAGCCCACGGTATCCTCCTTGGGCACCTTGCGAATCTGCAGGATGGTGGTCTTCAGGGTGCTCACGCATTTCAATGTATCGTGTCTTGTCTCATATGGCTGCACTCCATAGAGTCCTATGCCCAGTCTTACCATGTCCAGCTGCCGCTCAGGGAAGTGCTCTATGCCCGCCGAGTTATCAATATGGCGCAGAATCTTATGGCTGAAGGCCTCCTGCAGCTTCCGGCTACCCTCATCGAACAGCTTGAACTGGCGGGCAGAGAAATTGTCGAAGTCGTCGCTGTCGCTACCCACGAAGTGCGTGAACACGGAGCGTGGGATGACGGCCATCTGGTGCTTCAGCACGTTGATAAGCTCAGGAACCTGCGACACCTCAAATCCCAGCCGGTGCATGCCCGTGTCCAGCTTGATGTGTACGGGCCATCCCGTGATGCCCTGCTGGCGGGCGGCATGGATCAGGGCATCCAGCAGTCGGAAGCTGTACACCTCGGGTTCCAGGTCATAGTCGAACAGCATTTTGAACGACGACATCTCGGGGTTCATCACGATGATGTTCTGCGTGATGCCAGCCTTGCGCAGGGCGGCACCCTCGTCGGCTACGGCCACGGCCAGATAGTCCACGCGGTGGTCTTGCAGCGTCCTGGCCACCTCAATGGCGCCGGCGCCGTAGGCATCAGCCTTGATCATGCACACCATTTTCGTCTCTGGTTTCAGGAACGAGCGGAAGAAGTTCAGGTTGTCCACCAGCGCGTTCAGGTCCACTTCCAGAATGGTTTCGTGCACCTTTTGCTCCAGCATCTCCACGATGCGCTCGAAGCCAAAGCTGCGGGCGCCCTTCAGCAGCACCACCTCATTGTGGAGGTCGCTGAGCACCGTGCTGTGCAGCAGGTCGTCGGTCGAAGGGAAGAACAGCTTGCTGCCCGTCTTGAAGGCATCAGAATGGGCCGACAGCTGGGGGCCAATGCCGATGAGCTGGTCCACGCCGCGTTGTGCAGCCAGTGTGGCCACCTGCTCATACAGCGTGTCGGGGTGCTCGCCACTCTGCCGGATGTCGCTCAGTATCAGGGTGCGCCGTGTGCCCTGTTCAGCCCTGCGGTTCATGAAGTCCAGAGCGATGTCGAGTGACTGCAAGTCGCTGTTGTAGGCATCGTTGATGAGCGTCAGTCCCCGTTGTCCCTGCTTCACTTCCAGTCGCATGGCTATCGGCTCCAGCCTGGCCATGCGCTGCGCCAGCTTGTCGGGTGTCATGCCCAGATAGAGCGCCACGGTGGCGCAGGTGATGCTGTTCTCCACCGATGCCTCGTCGATGTAGGGTAGGGTGTACTCCCCGCGTACACCTTTATATATATAGGTGACATGATTACCGTTGGTGGTGACGTACATGGGGGCCTGCTCATTAAAGCGCGACCAGCCTATGCGTTCCTGCCTGAAGCCCTGGCGGCGCACGCAGCGGCTCACCACATCGTCGTCGCTGGGGTATATCACCACTTCGGTGTCGCGCATCAGCAGCAGTTTCTCCGTGCACTTCTCATCCATGGAGCGGAAGTTCTCCTGATGGGCGGCGCCCAGCGATGTCAGCACGCCGATGGTGGGTTGGATGATGTCGTGCAGGCGCTGCATCTCGCCGGGTTGGCTGATGCCGGCTTCAAACAGAGCCACGCGGCTCTGCTCGTTCAGCAGCCACACGCTGAGGGGCACGCCAATCTGTGAGTTATAACTGCGTGGGGAGCGAGTGATTCCCATTTTCTCGTCGCTCATCAGCAGCTGGTAGAGCCACTCCTTGACCCATGTCTTTCCGTTAGAGCCCGTGATGCCCACCACGGGAATGTTGAACTCCTCACGGTGGCGCTCAGCCAGTCGTTGCAGGGCGGCCAGCACCCGTGGCACCTGGAGGAAGTTGGCCTCGGCGTAGGTGGTGCCGTGGTCGGCAGGCACCTGCTCCACCACGAAAGCGCGGACGCCGCGCCGGTAGAGCTCGTCAATGTAGCGGTGGCCGTCGCCCGATTGTGTGCGCAGGGCAAAGAACAAAGTCTGTTCCGGGAAGCACAGTGAACGGCTGTCGGTCAGCAGCCAGCCTATGCTGCCGTCTGCCTCTCCATAACGCCGTGCACCAATCAGCGTGGCTATCTTTTCTATAGTGTAGGTCATGTCTTTTTTGGTTTAAAGCTAAAATTTGGGCAAAAGTACAAAAAAAATGTCAAAGCAGCGGTCAGTAATGTGTTAAAAAGGCAAAATCGTACATCGAAAAAGGCTGTAACGGATGAAACAAAAGATTGAAAAATCTGGGGCTGCTCCATCCCGTCCTTGAAAATGTTGTGTACATAGAAAGTGCAAGTACGGTGAGGGTGGGCGTGACAGGCACTAGGGAAAAAGCAAAAAAGAAAAACGGATTTTCTCTTTGCTTTTCGCTCGTTTATTCGTACCTTTGCAGCAGAATTCAAAACTATCAAGGAAAAAAGTCATGACTATTTATTTTTTTCAGACTCCCACAAAGAGCATTATTGCCACTGAGGTCGACCACCAGTTGACCGACGAGGAAGTACAGAAACTTTGCTGGCTCTACGGCGGCGCCACGCTGCTGGAAGGCTCCAGACAGGAGGGCCGCTTCGTGGGCCCGCGCCGCGAGATGGTGACGCCGTGGTCGACGAATGCCGTTGAGATTACCCAGAACATGGCGATGCAGGGCATCAGCCGTATTGAGGAATATTTCCCTACTGCTCAATCGGAGCCGGCGGAGGGTGATTCCTTCGACCCCATGCTGCAGCGCCTGTACAACGGGCTGGACCAGGCCATCTTCACGGTGAACATTGAGCCCGAGCCCATCAGGCATGTGGAGAATCTGGAGGAATATAACGAGCAGGAGGGACTGGCGCTGAGCCCTGAGGAGATAGAGTACCTGCACGGACTGGAGAAGCAGAACGGACGCCCATTGACCGATTCGGAGATTTTCGGTTTTGCCCAGATTAACTCGGAGCACTGCCGCCACAAGATCTTCGGTGGAACGTTCATCATTGACGGCAAGGAGATGGAGAGCTCGCTCTTCCAGATGATTAAGAAGACCACGCAGGAGAACCCGAACAAGATCCTGTCGGCCTACAAGGATAACGTGGCCTTTGCCCGTGGACCCGTGGTGGAGCAGTTTGCACCCGCCGACCAGTCGACGAGCGACTATTTCCGTGTGAAGGACATTGAGAGCGTGATTTCACTGAAGGCCGAGACGCACAACTTCCCCACGACGGTGGAGCCCTTCAACGGCGCTGCCACTGGAACGGGCGGTGAGATACGCGACCGCATGGGCGGTGGCACGGGCTCGTGGCCCATTGCCGGAACGGCTGTCTACATGACGGCGTATCCGCGACTGGGCGAGGCACGTGACTGGGAGGACATTTTGCCCGTGCGCCAGTGGCTCTACCAGACGCCGGAGCAGATTCTGATAAAGGCGTCGAACGGTGCCAGCGATTTTGGCAATAAGTTCGGACAGCCGCTGATTTGCGGCTCGGTACTGACCTTTGAGCACAAGGAGGCCGACTCGGCCTCGTATGCCTACGACAAGGTAATCATGCTGGCCGGCGGCGTGGGCTACGGCACACGGCGCGACTGTCTGAAAAAGGAGCCGCAGAAAGGCAACAAGGTGGTGGTGGTAGGCGGTGACAACTACCGCATAGGACTGGGCGGCGGCTCGGTGAGCAGCGTTGACACAGGCCGCTACAGCAGCGGCATTGAGCTGAATGCCGTGCAGCGTGCCAACCCTGAGATGCAGAAGCGGGCCTACAATCTGGTGCGTGCGCTCTGCGAGGAGGACGTGAACCCCGTGGTGAGCATTCACGACCATGGCTCGGCCGGACATCTGAACTGCCTGTCGGAGCTGGTGGAGGAGTGCGGTGGACAGATAGACATGACCAAGCTGCCCATTGGTGACAAGACGCTGTCGTCGAAGGAGATCATTGCCAATGAGAGCCAGGAGCGAATGGGCCTGCTCATTGACGAGAAGCACATTGACCACGTGCGCCGCATTGCTGAGCGTGAGCGCGCTCCGCTGTATGTGGTGGGCGAGACCACGGGCGATGCCCACTTCTCGTTTGTGCAGGGTGACGGCGTGAAGCCTTTCGACCTGGACGTGGCCCAAATGTTCGGCCATTCGCCCAAGACCATTATGCGCGATAACACCGTGGAGCATCACTATGCCCCCGTGAAGTACAGCGTGAATCAGCAGAAACTGCAGGAATACCTGGAAAGAGTACTTCAGCTGGAGGCTGTGGCCTGCAAGGACTGGCTGACGAACAAGGTGGACCGCTCGGTGACTGGCAGGATAGCCCGCCAGCAGTGCCAGGGCGTGCTGCAGCTGCCGTTGTCCGACTGTGGCGTGGTGGCTCTGGACTATCGTGGCAAGAAGGGCATTGCCACCGCCATCGGCCATGCCCCGCAGGCCGGTCTGGCCAATCCTGCTGCCGGCAGCGTGCTGTCGGTGGCCGAGGCGCTGACCAACATTGTATGGGCCCCGATGGCCGACGGCATGGAATCCATCAGCCTGAGCGCCAACTGGATGTGGCCCTGCCGCTCGCAGGAGGGCGAGGATGCCCGCCTCTACAGCGCTGTGAAGGCGCTGAGCGACTTCTGTTGCGCCCTGCACATCAACGTGCCCACGGGCAAGGACTCGCTGTCGCTGACCCAGCAGTATCCCAATGGCGAGAAGATTATTTCGCCGGGAACGGTCATCGTCAGTGCAGGTGCCGAGGTCAGCGACATTCGCAAGGTGGTGAGCCCCGTGCTGAACAATAACAAGAACAGTTCGCTCTATCATATAGACTTCTCGTTCGACCAGCAGCGACTGGGCGGCTCCGCCTTCGCACAGAGTCTGGGCCATGTGGGCGACGACGTGCCCACGGTGCAGAATGCCGAGTACTTTGCCGATGCCTTCAACGCCGTTCAGGAGCTGATACGCCGCGGATGGGTGGAAGCCGGTCATGACATCTCGGCTGGCGGCCTGATTACCACGCTGCTGGAGATGACCTTTGCCAACACCAGGGGCGGTCTGCACATCAACCTGCACGACATCTGTGCCGATGGTGACCTGGTGAAGGCCCTCTTCGCCGAGAACCCAGGCGTGGTGATTGAGGTGAGCGACGACCACAAGTTCGACTTCCGTGACTTCATGGAGGACTGCGGCGTGGGCTTCGCCAAGATTGGCTATCCCGTGGAAGACAGCCGCGAGATGGAAATCGTCTATCCCAGCGCTGGCGATGCTGGCAATGCCAGTCTGAAGCTGGACATTGACCATCTGCGCGACGTGTGGTACAAGACCAGCTACCTGCTGGACCGCAAGCAGAGCTTCAACGGCAAGGCCCTGGAGCGCTATGAGAACTACAAGCAGCAGCCGCTGGAGATGAAGTTCCCACGTGGCTTCAAGGGCA
>CAMNJH010000146.1 GCA_946541275.1 uncultured Prevotellaceae bacterium | reverse complement strand
GCATAAAAAACAAATGGATTTGTTTTGTTCTGCGCTCGATTTTTCGTATCTTTGCAGCGTTTTTCAGTAGTTAGATGAGAAGACTATGCGTTTCAGTTATCATGTGTTGTGCATGGGCAATTGTGTCCTATGCACAAATTGATGTGCGCTTGGAGACTCAGCTGACTACTGCCGATGGCGACCACAATCCGCTGTGGCTCAATGCCAACAAGTACGGTCTAAGTTCACTTGACAAGACGAATGGTTACGTCAGGGCCAGCGCTTTCCGCGGCATCCAGACCGACAGCGGGAAGAAGTGGCGCTGGGGTGCCGGACTCGATGTCGCCGCCGCCACGGGGTTTACCAGCGACGTGGTGGTGCAGCAGGCCTTTGGCGAGCTGGGCTTCATGAAAGGGCTGCTTACCATTGGCGCCAAGCAGCAGCCCCTGGAGTTGAAGAACCAAGAGCTGAGCTCGGGTTCGCAGACGCTAGGCATCAATGCGCGCCCCGTGCCCTCCGTCCGCTTGGCTCTGCCCAACTATTGGTCCATCCCTGGCACCCGTGACTGGGTAGCCCTGAAAGGACATCTCTCCTATGGTCTGACCACCGACGACCATTGGCAGCGAAACTTCACTCAGCAGGAAACGAAGTACACCAAGCACACCATGCTTCATACCAAGGCTGGCTATCTGCGCATCGGGCAGCCCCACAAGCCCCTCACTGTCGAGCTTGGCCTGGAGATGGCGTGCCAGTTTGGTGGTACCTCATACGCTCAGGTGACCTCCACCGAGCTCAGTGAAATCAAGAACTCCACAGGCCTGAAGAGCATGCTCAGAGCTCTCATCCCCAGTGGCGGCGAGGCCATTGCCATCGAGGAAATCTACAAGAATGCCGATGGCAACCACCTGGGCAGCATGATGGCCCGCGTCAACCTGGACTATCCCCAGTGGGGCATCTCCGTCTATGCCGATCATTTCTTTGAGGACCAGTCGCAAATGTTCCTCTTGGACTACGACGGCTACGGCACCGGCGAGAATTGGGACAGCCGCGAGCACTCCAGCTGGATGCTCTACGACCTGCGCGACATTCAGCTCGGCCTGGAGCTGCGGCTGAAGCAGTGCAGATGGGTGGAGACCGTGGTGGCCGAGTTCCTCTACAGTAAGTACCAGAGCGGCCCCATCTACCATGACCACACCCAGACATTGTCCGACCACCTGGGCGGCTGGGATGATTACTACAACCATTCCATCTACACCGGATGGCAGCACTGGGGACAGGTGATGGGCAACCCCCTCTATCGCTCCCCCCTCTACAACGACGATCAGCGCATCATGATTGAGGACAACCGCTTCTGGGCCTGGCATCTAGCAGCCTGTGGCACCCCCCTGCCGTCACTGCACTACAGGCTCATGTGTACCTGGCAGCGGGGATTCGGCACCTACCGGAAACCGTTGCCCGACCCTCAGCGTAATCTCAGCCTGCTGGCGGAGGCCGGCTACAGCTTCAGCCAGCCAGCCTTCTTTCGGGGATGGGACGTGAGATGTGGTCTGGCGCTGGATCGTGGAAGTCTGCTGGGCGATAGCTTCGGCATGCAGCTCACCATAGGGAAACAGTTGAACTTTAAAACAGGACGCCGATGAGAAAGTTGTTTTTCATGCTCGCTTTGGGCCTTTCAGTGGTGGCTTGCAGTGACCTGCACACCTCAGACAATGGTATGCTGGACGGCTTCTGGCAGATGACGCAGGTGGATACCCTGGAGAATGGGCATTCCGAGGATGCCCGCCACCGCATGATCTTCTGGGCTGTGCAGGGACGCCTGCTGGAGATGAACGACATGCACGACTTGGTTCACGCCTATCCGTCAGTCATTTTCCGATTTGAGCATAAGGACGGTCAACTGCGAGTCTATGAGCCTGTGCTGGACAAGCGTGAGATTTCCGACAGTCTCATCAGCCAGGTCCGCCTGGTGTCCTTCTACGGTGTCTACAGCCTCGACGAGACTTTCCGCCTGCTGCGTCTGGAGCCCACACAGATGACCGTGGAGAACGAAAAGCTGCGCATGCATTTCCGCAAGTATTAGCCCGAGGGATGAGGAATGAGAAATGAAAAATGAGAAATGAGCTGGCATCTGTTGGTCAGTATTTTCTTTGCAATGCAGTGCAACCTTTCACAATCAGCGTAACTGCTTATGTTACAGAGAGATTCAGTGAAGGGTTGATTTCTTTGTGATAGACTGTCATGATTTCTCTATTGCCAAAACTAGGAACTGGAGAAGGAGTGGATTCTTATCGGAAATCTTGGCTCATCACACAAAAAAAGGACGCCGCCCCATGGGAAAATGGCGCCGCCGCATGAAAAAAGGTCGGCCTCCCATGAAAAAATGGCGGCCCCCCATGAGAAAAAGTCAACGCCCCATGAGGAAAAGTCAACGATTTTTTTTAGTAGAAAAAGCAAAGACCTTTAGTAAAGGTAGGAGTGTAAAAATGAAAAATGAGGAATGAAAAATGAGGAATGAGAAATGAACAGACGTCCTGAATGGCAGTTTCTATTGTCTACACTCCTCCACTCCTTCACTCCTCCACTCCTAACTCAGATATACCCTTCACTACAACGTATTGAATTACAAGTGATTGCTATCACAGTGAAGGGTATTATGAAAGTGTTTTTAGGGCATCTCCCTTGTTGCATTCAGATGAAGCGTATTCAGTAGTAGCATTTCCGAGAAAGGCTTAGAATTTTTTCCCGAAGACGATGTTGGCAATAGTTTTGAAGATGATTTTGAGGTCGAAGCTCCACGACCGGTGCTCCAGATAGTACAGGTCCAGCTCCAGTCGCCGCAGCATCTTCTCCATGGTGTCGGTATAGCCGTTGTAGAGTGTGGCGTAGGAAGTCAGTCCGGGGCGGATTTTGTAGAGTTCCACATAGCGCGGGTCGTGCTCCATGATTTTGTCAATGAAGTATTTCCGCTCCGGTCGTGGCCCGATGAACGACATGTCGCCCTTCAGCACGTTCCACAACTGGGGCAGCTCGTCAAGATGGTGTGAGCGCAGGAAGCGCCCAAAGCGTGTCAGCCGCTCGTCGTTAACCTCGGCCAACTGGGGAATGCCGTCCTGCTCGTTGTTCACTATCATGGTGCGGAACTTGTAGATGTTGAAAGGGCGTCCCCCCAGCCCTATACGCTCCTGAATGAAGATGGCAGGCCCTGTGGTGGTGAACTTCAGGATGATGAAGACGATGGCAAAGACGGGAGCCAAGATCACCAGCCCGAAGGCCGAGAAAACGATGTCGAAGAGTCTTTTAGTCATGCCTGTCTTTGTCTAAATTGGCCTGATAGGGGTTGTTGCCATTCCGCAGGATGGCTTTGTTCAGGAAGATGTGGAACAGGAGCCATACGACAATGTCGATGACCACGATGAAGCTGAAGTTGCACAGGGGCCACAGCAGGATGTTGAGTATGCAGAAGAGAACGGCGAGCACCAGGATGGACAGCAACGCCTGATGCTGGTTGAGTCCTGCCCGTATCAGCTTGTGGTGGATGTGGTTCTTGTCAGCCTGGAAAATGTTGTCGCCATGAATCAGGCGGAGCAGTGATACCCGCACCACATCGTAGACGGGGACCACCAGCAGCGAGTAGGCCAGCATCATGGAGTCCAGACGGAATGGAGCCACGTTGGGATTGTCCATGGTGAATTTCACGAAAAGGAAGCCGAGAATGTAGCCCAGTGTCAGCGAGCCAGAGTCGCCCATGAAAATCTTCTGGTTCTTGCTTATGTCGCCCCAGATGTTATAGTACAGGAAGGGGATGAGCACACCCATCAGGCCCGCTATGAGGATGCAGTACAGGTGCATTCCTTCACGCAGGAAGCAGTACAGGAAGCCAGTGAGGGCGAAGAGTGAGAGGCTGGCCGAGAGCCCGTCGATGCCGTCGATGAGATTGATGGCGTTGCAGGCAAAGATGATGACGAAAACGGTGAACGGCGCTCCGAACCAGAAGGGTATGGCGTGAATGCCCAGGAAACCGTAGAGATTGTTTATCCACAGGCCCGAGAAGGGCAGCAGGATGCTGGCCAGTATCTGGGCAGAGAATTTCGTGGTGGCGCCGAGACCCACCAGGTCGTCGACGATTCCCGTGCAGTAGATGATGATCAGGCTACAGAAGAAGCAGAGCGTCCACAGGCTGAAGCTGACCTGCTGTGTATGCAGGTAGTAGTCGCCCGTGAAGATGACTATCATTGAGGCCAGCAGCATGCTGGGCAGGAAGCTGATGCCGCCCAGACGGGGCACGGCGTTCTTGTGAATCTTCCGCTTGTTGGGCAGGTCGTAGAGGCCCTTCATCTTGCAGAAACGCAGTATGAGGGGCATCATGATAAAGCCGCAGAGGGCGCTGACCAGAAAAGCTCCAAGTATATAGGGTAAATATTGCGCCATGTAATGTGTTTTCGTTATCAATTATATAACAAGAAAAAGGGGCTAATATTGCATGGATGTCACTATTTTTTTCTGACAAACTTATTTTGCCTTGCTTGCAATAATGATGAGGCTCGTGCGTTATATAAATAATGAAAGTCAGCTTGATTACCGCAACATATAATAGTGCCTCCACGCTGGAGGACACATTCAGGGCTGTGCTGGGCCAGAGCCATCACGACATTGACTACATTGTGGTGGATGGCGGGTCGAAGGACGGCACGCTGGATATCATCCGCAAGTATGAACCGCTGTTCGGGGGCCGCATGCGCTGGCTGTCGGAAAAGGACAGGGGCATCTATGATGCCATGAACAAGGGCATCAAAATGGCCAAGGGCGACGTGGTAGGCATCTTGAACAGCGACGATTACTTCACGTCGGCCAATGTGCTGGAGCAGGCCCTGACGCCGTTCTCCGACCGCGCCGTTGATGCCGTCTACGGCGACATTCACTTCATTCGTGACGGCGAGCCCGACAAGTGTGTGCGCTACTACAGCTCAAGGCGCTTCCGCCCGCGCTGGCTCCGCTTTGGCTTCATGCCCGCCCATCCCTCGTTCTATGCCCGCAGGGAGGTCTTCGACAGGACGGGCCTGTATAGGACTGACTACAAGCTGGGGGCCGACTACGAGATGATGGTGCGGCTGTTCTACAAGCAGAAAATCAATGCCGTGTACTTGCCCATGGACTTCGTGACCATGCGCACTGGCGGTGCCAGCACCCGCAATGTGAGAAGCAAGCTGCAATTGGTGAAGGAGGACGTCAGGGCTTGCCGTGAGAACGGCATCTACACGAACTCTGCCATGATCAGCACCAAGTTCCTGTATAAGCTTTTTGAACTACGGATTTGAGGCTTCAGTTGTTAGAGGAGATGAGGTAGGTGTGCAAACTGTTCTCATACCTCTAACCTTTCACCTCTAAGGACTCAGCAGGGAAAACTGTTCACTGCCTCCACAATGACGGGCACCTCCTGTTCCAGTGATAAGGTTGGGCTGATGGGCAGACTGAGCTCAGTGGCGTGTATGCGCTCGGTGACGGGTAGCTGCAGATGGCGCCATTCCTGGTAGCACTGCTGCTGATGGGGGGCAATGGGGTAGTGTATCAGCGTTTCAATGCCGTTCTCAGCTAGATATCGTTGCAGGCGGTCACGCCTGGGACAGAACACCGGGAAGAGGTGGTAGACGTTCTGCTGGTCGGGAAGACGCTCAGGAAGCGTCAGCAGTGGGTGTTGAAGGTGGTCATAATAATAATGGGCAACAGCCTGGCGCTGGCGGTTGTCCTCGTCCAGATGGCGCAGCTTCACACTGAGCATGGCAGCCTGCATCTCGTCCATGCGGCTGTTGCGCCCTTTGTATTGGAACACGTATTTTTGTGTAGAGCCATAGTTGGACAGCGCCCTTACGGTATGGGCCAGCTTGTCGTCATTGGTTGTCACGGCCCCGGCATCGCCCATGGCTCCCAGGTTCTTGCCCGGGTAGAAACTGTGCCCGGCGGCATGGCCCAACGAACCCGTACGGGCATCGCCCCAGGTGCATCCGTGGGCCTGAGCATTGTCTTCCACTAGCAGAAGACCGTACTCCCGACAGAGCTGGCCTATCTTCTCGGTGTAGGCACAGCGGCCGTACAAATGGACAAGTAGCAATGAGCGCGTCCTGGGGCTAATAGCTGCTTCCAGCAGGCTGTCATCAATCTGCAGCGTCGTGGCCCGGGGTTCCACCAGCACTGGCTTCAGTTGGTTCTCGGTGATGGCCAGAATGGAGGCAATGAAGGTGTTGGCAGGCACGATGACCTCGTCGCCAGGCTGCATCAGTCCCATCTCCATGTAGGCCCTGTAGATTAGCGTGAGGGCATCAAGCCCGTTGGCCACGCCCACGCAGTGCCTGGTGCCGATGTATTCGGCATAGCGCTGCTCGAAGTTGGCCGTAGCCTCGCCCCGCAAATACCATCCCGACCTGAGCACGTTGTTAACGGCCGCTGCGATTTCGTCTTCGTAGCGGCCGTTAACGGCTTTCAGGTCAAGGTTCTTAATCATGATTATTATTTCTTCATCTGCTCACGCATGCGCCGCATTTCTGCCTGCTGCTTCTGCATGGCCTCTAAGCGGGCAGCCAGTCCGCTCTGCTTCTTCGGGTTGTTCTTGTTCTCTTTGTAGTTGGCTTCAAGGATGGCCAGTAGCTTGGCGTCGTCGGTGGTCTTGCGCAGGGTCCACATGATGGCGGCCGAGAAGAACAGCGAGATGAAGTAGTAGAAGTTCAGTCCGCTGGAATAGTCGT
>CAMNJH010000145.1 GCA_946541275.1 uncultured Prevotellaceae bacterium | reverse complement strand
CAAACGACCAGTTGCCCAGCATCTCGAACATGGTGTGGTGATAGGTGTCGTGGCCCACTTCCTCCAGGTCGTTGTGCTTGCCGCTCACGCGCAGGCACTTCTGGGTGTCAGCACGGCGACGGGGCTCGGGGTCGCGGGTGCCCAGGATGATATCTTTCCACTGGTTCATGCCGGCGTTGGTGAACATCAGCGTCGGGTCGTCCTTAATGACCATCGGGGCAGAGGGCACGATGGCATGTCCTTTCGACTCAAAGTACTTCTTGAATGAGTCGCGGATTTCTTTTGCAGTCATCATATTTGTTTATGGATTTACGATTTACGGATTTACGATTCTCGTTTTGGGGTGCAAAGTTACGCTTTTTCTGTGAAATAACGAAAGATTGTTGGGGAAAAATAGGGCTATGTCGTGGAAAATGCTTATCTTTGCATCCGACAAAACAATAGTAATCAGCAACCTGACCGATACAAACAACTAAGATATGATGAGGAGAATACTACTGACCCTACTGCTGCTGATGAGCATGAATTGCGCCTGGTCACAGGTCTCGTTCGGCAGTGCTCAGCAACTGAATGACGGCTGGCTCTTCCTGCGGGTTGACTCAGCATGGAACGTGTTTGAAAACCCAGCCATGAAGGAGCCGGGCTTTGACGATGCCCGCTGGCGCCGTGTGACGCTGCCCCATGACTGGGGCGTGGAGCTGCCCATGTCGCCCGACCAGGGCTCCTGTCAGGGCTATCTTCCGGGAGGCATCGGCTGGTATCGCTATCATTTGCGCCCGACGACGGCCACCCATATCTACTTTGAGGGCGTCTATAATCACTCCGAGGTCTACCTGAACGGTCATCTGCTGGGCCGTCGCCCCAGCGGATTCGCGTCCTTCCTCTACTATATGAAGCCTTATCTCAGGGCCGATGGCGACAATGTGCTGGCCGTGCGAGTGGACCACTCGCAGGAAGCTGACTCGCGCTGGTATACCGGCTCGGGCATCAACCGCCATGTGTGGCTCATTACGGCCCCCGAGGTACACTTGGCACAATGGGGTACGGCCTATAGGCTGAACAGCATCAATGCCAGGAAGGCGGTGCTCGATGTGGATGTGGAAACAACTGATGAGCGCACCGACAAGCAGCCCCTCAGGCTGAATGCCCTTGTGGAGCTGATGGATGCCGAGGGCAGGGTAGTGGCGAAGGCTACCACCGCCATTAGCTCGCAGGAGAAGAGGACGGTGAAGCTCAGCATAGGCAATCCTCAGCGCTGGAGCCTTGATCAGCCTTATCTCTATACGCTAAGGACTATCCTCACGCCTCCTGCCAACCTCGACCTGGGGGCTGACACCTCCGTCGTCCGTGTGGGTCTGCGCACGCTGCAGTTCTCGCCCGACCATGGCTTTGCCCTGAACGGGCAGTGGATGAAGGTGAAAGGCGTCTGCGTCCACGACGATGCCGGCGTGCTGGGCACGGCTGTTCCTGCACAGGTGTGGCGCAGGCGCGTCAAGGAGTTGAAGAGCATTGGCGTCAATGCCCTTCGCATGAGCCATAATCCCCATGCCCCCGAGCTCTACGACATCTGCGACGAGGAAGGCATGCTGGTCATGGACGAGGCTTCCGACGAATGGGAGTTCCCCAAGCGCAAGTGGCTGAAGGGCTGGAATCAGGGGCGTCCCGGATTCCAGGGCACCTATACCTATTTTGAGGAATGGATAGAGCGCGACGTAGCCGACATGGTGCGCCGTGACCGCTGTCATCCCTGCATCTTCCTATGGTCCATCGGTAATGAGGTGGACTATCCCAACGATCCCTATTCCCACCCCGTGCTGGACGGCGACGGCACTGGCTTCACGCAGCCCATGTATGGCGGCTATAAGCCCGAACAGCCCCATGCCGAGCGCATTGGCCGCATAGCCCAGCGCCTGGCCGCCGTGGTGAAAGCCATTGACACGTCGGTTCCCACCACCGGGGCCCTGGCGGGTGTGGTGATGTCGAACGAAACGGCCTATCCTGAAGCCATCGACGTTGTGGGTTACAACTATACCGAGAGCCGCTATGACAGTGACCACCAGAAGTATCCGCAGCGCGTCATCTATGGTTCGGAAAACCGCCACGACCTGAATGCATGGAAGGCCGTGCGTGACCATGAGCACATCTTCGGACAGTTCCTTTGGACGGGCATTGACTATCTGGGCGAGAGTGGCCCTTGGCCAGCCCGTGGCAGCAGTGCCGGACTGCTTGACCTGGCCGGACAACGCAAGCCCAATGGCTGGTATCGTGCCTCTTTGTGGAGCGAGCAGCCCATGTGCTACATTGGCACCTATCCCGCTGGCGGACAGCGGGGTGGGGGACGCCGGGGAGGTAGTGGCTTTGTGTCGTCCTATGCCAATGACACGTGGAACTACCGGCAGGGCGATCGCGTGCGTGTCGTATGCTATACCAATGCCGCCAATGCCCGCCTGCTGCTGAACGGTCAGCCCGTGGGCGGCCAGTTCCAGCGCGACGAACAGAGTGGAATCCTATATCAGGACATCACCTATGCTCCGGGCACCCTGCGCTGTGAGGCCGACAATGGTGCCAGTTACCAGGTGACCACCAGCGGCCAGCCTGCAGCCTTGCGGCTGACCACCGACGGCCAGATGCATGTCTTTGTCGAAGTGGTTGACGCCGAGGGCAATCTGGTGAAGACGGCCGACAACGAGGTCACCGTGATGGTGCGCGGCGCCCGACTGCTGGGCCTGGAGAATGGCAACATGGAGAACAATCATTCACCGCGCCGGGCACCTGACTATCGTCCGCAGAGCCGTCTGCATGTCAACGGCGGAAGGCTGGTGGCCTATGTCCAGCCGCGCGGCTCCGAGCCTGCCACCATCGTTGCCTCGGCTCCGTTCCTGAAAACGGCAGAGCTGACGCTGGCCCCGGCTGCCCATGAATAGAAAACAAACATTATAATATTATAGACTATGTACGATAAAGAACACGGGCTATACATAGCCCACTGCGCGGAAGGAGCGCTGAGTATTAACGGGAAGATGGCCAACCGCCATGGACTGATAGCCGGAGCCACGGGTACGGGCAAGACCGTCACGCTGCAAGTAATGGCCGAGTCGTTCTGCCAGGCCGGTGTGCCTTGTTTCATGGCCGACATGAAGGGCGACCTGAGCGGCATTTCGCAGGTGGGCAAGATGAGCGGCTTCATTGAGAAGCGCCTGCCTGAATTCGAGCTGGAGAACCCTGAGTTTCAGGCCTGCCCCGTTCGGTTCTTCGATGTCTTCGGCGAGCAGGGCCACCCCATGCGTGCCACCGTCAGCCAGATGGGGCCGCAGCTGCTGTCACGACTGCTGCAGCTGAACGAGACGCAGGACGGTGTGCTGAACATCGTGTTCCGCATTGCTGACGATCGCGGTCTGCTCATTCTCGACCTGAAGGACCTGCGCTCCATGCTCGACTTCGTGTCGCGCCACAGCAAGGAGTACACTTCCAAGTATGGCAATATCTCCGCTCAGACCGTGGGCGCCATCCAGCGTGCATTGCTGCAGCTGGAGGCACAGGGCGCCGAGCACTTCTTCGGCGAACCCTCGTTCGACATCTACGACCTGATGCAGACCGAGGGCGGCAAGGGCGTGATGAGCGTGCTGGCGGCCGACAAGCTGATGATGCAGCCTAAGCTCTACTCCACCTTCCTGCTCTGGCTGCTCTCCGAGCTCTATTCCAAACTGCCCGAGGTGGGCGACATGGAGCTGCCCAAGCTGGTATTCTTCTTTGACGAGGCCCACATGCTGTTTGAGGGTACCTCAAAGGCGCTTCTCGACAAGATTGAGCAGGTCATCCGCCTCATCCGCTCCAAGGGCGTGGGCATCTACTTCGTCACCCAGAGCCCTTCCGACATTCCTGAGATCATCCTGGGACAGTTGGGCAACCGCGTGCAGCATGCCCTGAGGGCTTATACCCCAAAGGACCAGAAGGCAGTGAAGACCGCTGCTGATACCTTCAGGGCCAACCCCAACTTCAAGACTGATGAGGCCATCATGAACCTGGAGACGGGCGAGGCACTGGTCAGCTTCCTCGATGCCAAGGGAGCCCCCAGCATTGTGCAGCGCTCTAAGATTCTGTTCCCCCTGAGCCAGATTGGAGCCATCACTGAGGGGCAGCGCCTGGACATCATCAAGCAGAGCCGCATCTACGGCAAGTACGACACCATGGTGGACCGCGAGAGTGCCTATGAGCAGCTGATGAAAGAAACCGAGGAGGAAGACGCCGTGAAGGAAGCCGAGGCCGCCGAAAAAGCCAAGTCGAAGAAGGGCACCAAGAAGCAGGGCTTCTTCTCGAAGGTGTGGAAGGCTGTGCTCACCGCCATCACTTCGACCATCGCTGCCCTCCTGGGCACCTGGGTGAGCGACAAGGTGACTGGCAAGAAGACCAAGAGCTCCACCTCGGCCACTGGCCGCGTGGTGAAGAATGCCACCAGCGCCGCCACACGTGCTGCCACACGCGAGCTGACGCGCGACATCCTGGGTAACCTGAAATAAGAGGGGAGAGGTAAGAGGTGAGAGGTAAGAGGATAAACTATTCTCTCACCTCTTACCTCTCACCTCTTACCTCTATAAATATTACCTTACTCCTGCCAAATTGTTGATTATTCCCAGTGCAGCACGGAGCCGTTGCGGCGGGCGGGGTCAGGACCTGCGAAGTCCATGGAGTAGGGGCTGCCCGTGGTGGGGCTCTTGCCCATGTAGCGATGGTTGCGCAGGGAGAGGAGCATGAAGTCGTGGTCCAGATAGTCCTGCCACACGAACACCTCGGCCTCCTGCTCGTTGGCCGTGAAGCGCACGTCGCCAGGCAGGCCGTCGCCGTAGACCTTCACATAGCGCCCGTCGGCACACTGTAGCTTCACCAGCCCGTTGTGGCCCACCACGCGGAACTGCGTCAGCTGGCCCTTGTCGCCTGGGTGACTGTCGTAGAGCACGCCATGCCGCAGGGCAGCGGCGGGACGGCCTGTGGCTTTGTTGATGATGCGTATGGTCTGGCCGTAGGGAATGTTCTGGCTGCGGTCGGCCATGGGCTCCTCCACGGTGAAGTTGTCAAATTCGGCATAGCCGCCCTGCCTGCCCTTCGTGTTGAAGGTAAAGAGGGCGTGGCGCGAGCCTTGGAACGAGATGAGCTGATAGCTGAGTGGCATCATGCGGCCCAGCGTATGGAATGTCTCGCCGTCCAGTGAGTAGGCATACTGCATCTGGTCGTTGTCGTAGTCGCCAATGCAGCGCAGCCATATTCTTCCGTTCGTGATGTTGACGGGCACTGAAACCGTGTCGTTCGTCAGCTGCTCAAAGCAGCGCAGCAGGTAGTTGCCGTCTCCTTTCGGCGAGGAGGCGAGGGGAAGGCTGATCCCAATCCACGAGCAGGGCACGTTGATGTTGCCCAGGCCGCTGACGTCGCCGTCCTTTAGTCCTTTGACAAAGAGCTCAACGGTGGCTATGCTCTTCGGGCCGATGACGCGCTGCGTCAGCGTGTTGCGGGCCCACATCAGCTGCTCTGCCGGCATGGCCTGCAGGCGCAGGCGTCCGCCCTTCAGGCTCCACATCTTTTCCTCGGGGTTGTGGTTCCACTGCCAGATGCGGCCCGGCTGCTTGCCGTCGAAGGTCTCGTTGCGGTCGTAGGGGGCGTGGCGTTCCGTTTGTTGCTGTGCTGCAGCCGCTGGTTGTACGCCGGGTTTGAACCACGTGCGCGGTGCACGTCCCAGATTGCCCTCCAGGCCCACCATGGGCCAGCCGTCCTTCCACGTCATGGGCATCAGGCACACCGTGCGGCCTATACTGTGGAAGTCCTGCATGAACAGTGCCCACCACGAGCCGTCTTTGAACTGCACGATGCCGCCCTGGTGGGCGTTGGTGCAGGCCGTGGCGTCCTTGTCCACCGGTCCAAGGGCGAACTTCGTGCCGTCCTGGCCTATGCGGTACTGCTCGCCGCGGGGCACCTGCGTCAGCGAAGCGGCATGATAGCCGTAGGTCTCGTCGGCGGTGATGACGCGCGTCTCATAAGGTCCCCAGATGCTTTTCGAGCGCGAGCACAGCGTGCGCCCGTTGGGGCTGTAGTCAGTACTGATGAGGTAGTACATGCCGTCGATCTTGTACATGTGGTGACCCTCGCCCACGCCGTTGCCCTCGGGAATGATGACGCGCTCGGTGCCCTCCACGGGGCCGCTCATGTCGGCCTTCAGCTCGGTGCATTTCACCGTGCCGTAGCCGTGGATGGCATACACCCGCCCGTCGTCATCGAACAGCACCCCCAGGTCGTAGATGTTGCCCTGCATGTTGTGGTGCTCCCATGGGCCGTGTATGTCCTTGGCCGTGTAGCACTGCAGGCCCTTGCCGTTCACATTGCTGAACACGTAGAACTGGCCGTTGGCATAGCGGATGCAGGGGGCCCAGATGCCCTGACCGTATATCTCCTGATGGTTCTTCAGCCAGAAGCGGTCTTCAGGAAAGTCAAAGCGGTCGAAGCAGTAGCTGATGTTCTCCCAGTTCACCAGGTCTTTAGAGTGCAGGATGACCAGCCCGGGCACGGTGTGCATGGTGGTGCCCGCCAGATAGTAGTCATCGCCCACACGAAGAATGTCGGGGTCGGAAAACTCGTCGTAGAACAAAGGGTTGGTGAACGTGCCGTTGCCGTTGTCCGACGTCCACGACTGTGCGCTCAGCTGCAGGCTGCACAGGCAACCCAGCAGAAGGGAGAAGATAATCTTTTTCATATCATTAGTCAGTATTTGTTATTCCTCAAGTATGTTTTCGTTGTTCTAGAAGTTTGCTGCAAAGGTACAACTTTTTTCCGAGAGCCC
>CAMNJH010000144.1 GCA_946541275.1 uncultured Prevotellaceae bacterium | reverse complement strand
TCGTCATCGCTCTGTTTTCGTGTTTCTGCATCTATTATTGTATGTACATACAGGCCATGGGCCGCTCGGTACAACGTAGACTTACTGTTTCTGCACCTATTATTGTATGTACATACAGGTCAGCAATGCTGCACGAGCGAAGGTTAATGACTGTTTCTGCACCTATTATTGTATGTACATACAGGAGCGGCAAGATGATGATGTACGACGACCAACTGTTTCTGCACCTATTATTGTATGTACATACAGGACGTTGAGCAGTCGTTGGTAGTCTTTGTTTACTGTTTCTGCACCTATTATTGTATGTACATACAGGTCGTGGCTCTTTCCCTCGATGTCGTAGTCAACTGTTTCTGCACCTATTATTGTATGTACATACAGGGTATATCACATAACTCTTTATAAATGCAGGTTTTATGCGTCATGTATTCTTTTGGGAAACACTACCGCAAAGGCGAAACAGATTCCGTAAAGTCATTAGACAATATGGAGGAACGCCTCTGTATCTGCTGCCCATTTCAGGGATTGCAGATTTCTTTTTTCTTTTGTGGATGCTTAATCCTTACTGGCGAGCTCATTGACCAGCCTTTTGTCTTTTCTTTGTACTCCTTGTCGCCAATATTCTTTCTCAGAATGTTTAAAGCGCCGTTCTGATCTGCATTGATATATCTTCCTGTACTACTTTGAAATAGTCCACGCTTCTTACGCACGCCTGCGTATTGTTCATGGTGCCCAATCTTTTCCATCGCCAAAGCATCACATTTCGATGTGTGGCTTTCTTCCTGTTCAACATATTCTATACCCACCAGCCCACACTTATATTCCAGTTGGGATTGAAGCATATTAAAAGGAATCTGTACGAACTTCTGGTTGTTCTTCTTTCCGATATTTACTTTTTGTTTCCAGTCCTTGTTGCGTCCCACAACCAGTTTTCCCACATGTTGTTCTATCAGCATGTCCACAATGGCTTTACTTGTGGTGTGCATGAAGGTCTCTATATATCGGTCGCGCTTATCGTATAGCGCTGTCATTCGCTTTGTTCCCTTTTCAATACCCTGTTTGGCCTTTATGCTCGAATAGTGAGCCAGCTTTTTGTTGAAGTTCTGATTATAGCTCTTCAGCACTTTTCCACTGAAAATAAAGCAACCCTCTGGTGTAACGACGGTTGCCAAGTTATCTATACCGAAGTCAATTGCAGCAACCTTGTCTTTTGTCACATCTGCCGAATGGATTTCTGCCTCATAGACCACTTCAATGGTCATATAGCCCTTGCTTGGAAGGATGCGTATTTGTTTGCATCCATTTAGAATCTTCTCGCGATAAGATCCCCATTGTGGTATAGGAATCTTTACTTTGGGGATACCAAGCAAAATGATATTCCCTTCTCCATCGATTTTGCAATCATGCTTATAACGAATCTGGAGTAGGTTCAAGCTGTTTCTTCCCAAAAAATGGGGAAATTCAGGTTTTGCCTTGAAGTCCTCCGGATGCTTTTTCCACTTCTTTATCAACTCGAAGAACGATTTTACATCCTTGGAGACTTGTTTAACCACACAATCTGCAATAGCATCGCGCAACAACTTGTAATTAACATTTCCCTCCAAATTGGTAACCGTCTTCATGTGGTCTCGCAAATCGAAATGACTTAGCCATACCCCTTCTTCTTCCCCCTTCTTTTTTAATTCATAAAGGGATTGGTTGTAGAGATCCTTGCTTATTTTGCAAAGAACCTCCACTTCAGGAATGGGCTTAATGCGAAACCGTTTTGCCAGTCGAATCATTTGATGCACGAATTTGACAGCAAAGATAATAATAATTTTTCATAACAAGCTCTTAAAGCCAAATAAATATAGTTAAAATGGATAGTCTTTCATATTTTTTAGCAGTGACGTTGCCTGTTCAGCCCTCGCCTTTTTGCCGATGCCATTACAGCGAGAAGGAAAACAGGAAGCTATTTGACATAAAAATGGGTGCATAAGGTATAAAAAGAGGTATTGGTGCTACTCGTGCTACTGGTGCTACTGAGGCCGATAAACACAGGGGTTTCCAGAGGTTAGTTGGTGCTACCGATGGTGCTACCGGAAATGCTACTGATGGTGCTACCGATAGTGCTACTGGAGCTACTGACAATGCAAAAAAAGTTGACAAAATGCGGTTGTGAAATTTGGCGGCGACTTTTTCAAAAACGGCGGCGACTTTTTCAAAAAAGTCGCCGCCGTATGAAAATTTGGCGCCGCCGTATGAAAAAATGGCGGCGCCATTTTCGGAAAAAAATGCCGGTAGCACGAGTAGCTCCAGTAGCACGAGTAGCATCAACTTTCCCTATATTAATAGTGCAAACTTTATGCACCTACCCGCACGCCATTCACCCCCTTCATCATACGCGCACGTTGTAATATGTGTTAAATATCGCTAATGTTTAACGTATGCCGTTTGCAATATCATTTTTTTCGTATTTTTGTAGCGTGAAACTGAATAAACAAGGAGAGAAATGAAAACGATTCAGGATATATATACCTGTTGACTCCAGTTCTTTGAATAAAACATAGTCTTTGCGCAATTTATAATCAATAATTGGGAAATGATACAAATAATTCGATACGAAGAGAGTACAAAAAGATTAGTGTTGATATTTAAGTCCTCAAAGTTAAAACAAAATAATAGTATGAAGAGACTTGCATTTTTGGCTTTATGTTTGCCTTTATTCGTTGCTTGTAGCCATGATTCCTATTATGAAGAGTCGCTAAATGCACAAATTAAAGAAAACGTAGAGCGTGTGTTTGGAACCACATTTAGTCCTGAACATGATTGGTGTACAACAGAATCCAGAAACATTACTATAACAGGCATCCCCAGTAACGTTGAAAGCATCAAGGTTTTGGTACACGTTGCTGAAGACGATGGTGAAACATCTTTGTTGTCATTGAATGAGGCGAAAGTAAATGGGAAAGACAACCTGTCTTTGGTGTTTGATACGCCAAAGGACAACTTGGGCTTGTATGTAGCATTCCTCTCAAGCCATGATTTTAAACTGGTTAAGGTAAATGGTAATACTGTGCCATACGCCACCAGAGGGATGACAAGAGCATTATCAACCGATAATCTTCCAACAGGTACCCCTGTTATTGGGGAAATCAAAGATTCATACGCTAGCCTCAGGGGATGGGTCCCTGGTGAGAAGCTTTATGGGATGGCTGACTACACCTCACAAAAAGTAGTAACTGAAGATTATGATGATGTCTTTAAGGCCATCTTCAGGTCTGTCATTTTTTCTTATTTAAAAAACGGAAGGGAACATAATAATCTACCATTGGTGAAAGCAAGTGGGATTTATAACGAAAACGCATATCCTTTCACAACGGGTGAAGAGCCCATCTTCGTTACTCCTGTTTACAAGTGTGATGGCGCAACAAAGTATGGCAATGAGACTTACAACTCAGAGTTGTATTACTATTACTACCCAAGTTCTGTAAATGCTGATGCCGCATATATTAAGGCCCTTCCCAAATATAAGGCTATTCCATTCAACGAATGCTTTGGCGAAAATGAAGACGATGTGATTGAAAGAAAGGGGTCATACGCCTTGGTATACTGGGGTGACGGAACCCCAACAATGGGGACCGAAGGCTCCTATCAATTCTCCAAGGGATATAAGATTGGCTTTATGGTTCGTGCTAATACAATTTTCGAAAGCCCAAGGAAACAAGGAGAAATATATGCCGATGGACGTTTAGATGACAAGATTAACCAATGGCCTAATTTTAAAAGTTCAAAACTTGGCGAAAATGACCCTCGTGGAACCTGGCTTACAGTTAATGGAAAAATGTTATTGACTTTCGAATCAGGAACAGACCGAGATTTTAACGACGTTATCATTGAGATTGAGGGTGGAATTGAGCCTATTATTCATATTCCTGATATAGCCCCCAACGTCTTTACCTATTGTTTTGAGGATACTCGGCTTGGTGACTATGACATGAACGATGTGGTCATCAAAGCTGTCAGACTTAATGAAACAGAAGTACAGTACAGTGTTGTAGCTTGTGGTGCACATGATGAGTTGTATATCCAAGGCATTGAAGGAAAAAAAATAAATAGCAACACTGAGGTGCATCAACTGTTTGGAAAGGGCATTCAGTTCATCAACACTGTCAAAGGTGATGAGAAGGTTGCCCCTGTCACAGAAGTAATTACAGTTGCCAAGTCGTTCAGCTTCTTGGATGGGGCTACTCAGCCAAAGGTATATGACAAGAATTCAAACCAGACAATTAAACTTGCAACACGTGGACAAGACCCTCATGGCATCATGATACCTTGGGATTTCAAGTATCCTCGGGAGAGAGTATGCATCAAAGATGCGTATGGGAAATTCAATGAGTGGGGCGAGAATCCCATCACAAGTACCGAATGGTATAAGAGTCCAACAGAAGCCAATGTATACTAATCAGAAAAGGATAGGTCTTTATCGACCTATCCTTTTCCGTTTTGATTGACACAAGAAACTAGACCACATTTTATCCACCATCAAAAACAAGACTCAATGAAGAAAGCTATTCTCTGCTGTCTGATGACAGCGTTCATGGTGCTGACAGCCTCGGCCCAGGACATTTACAAATTCCAGGTGAAGAACGACGCAGGCCAGGACGTGAGTCTGAGCACCTACAAAGGCAAGGTGCTGCTGATAGTGAACACGGCCACCCGCTGCGGGTTCACCCCACAGTACGAGGAGCTGGAAGCGCTCCACAAGAAATACCACGCCGCAGGGCTGGAGATTCTGGACTTCCCCTGCAACCAGTTCGGACAGCAGGCCCCTGGCACCATCGCTGAGATTCACCAGTTCTGTACGGCCAACTACGACATTCAGTTCACGCAGTTTGACAAGATTGACGTGAACGGCGAGAACGAATCGCCACTCTACTCCTACCTGAAAGCCCAGAAGGGATTCGGCGGCTTCGACCTGAACGACCAGCGGGGCAAGATGATGGACCAGATGCTGAAACGGGGCGACGCTGACTACGCCAAGAAATCGAGTATCAAGTGGAACTTCACCAAGTTCCTGGTGGCACGCGACGGAACAGTGGTGAAGCGCTTTGAGCCCACCGAGAGCATGGCCAGTGTAGAGGCCGAAATAGGAAAACTACTGAAGAAATAGGCCGCTGTCGCTGGAGCGGCTACTTGATCTGCTTCAGCGCCAGTTTCACCACCTGCTCCACGGGCAGCGTGGGCTGCTCCTGCAGGATGGCCACCACCACCTTCTGCGTGGGTGCGGGCGAGAAGCCCAGCATGGTGAGCGCAGCCACGGCCTCGTCGCGCACGGCATTGTTCACCGGCGCAGCAATGGTGCCGCCAGCAGGTATCTCGTCAGCTATGCCCAGCGCCACAATCTTGTCGCGCAGGTCGACGATGATGCGCTGTGCCGTCATCTTGCCAATGCCCTTGATGCTCTGCACCAGCTTGGCATTGCCAGTGGAGATGGCGCTGCACAGTTCGCTGACACTCATGGACGAAAGCATCATGCGCGCCGTATTCGTGCCTACACCGCTGACGGTGATGAGCAGTTCGAACATCTCACGCTCCTTTTTCGAGGCAAAGCCGTAGAGTACGTAGGCATCTTCACGGATGGCCTCGTAGACCCACAGCTTTGCCTCTTTCTTTCCCTGAATGGAGGTATAGGTATTGAGCGAGATGTTGAGCCCATACCCCACCCCGCCGGTCTCGATGGTTGCCATGGCGGGAGTGAGCTCAGCCAGCTCGCCACGAATGTAGTCTATCATAAGCTTATGTGTTTGTAGAGGCAGGCGCCCCAGGTTAATTGTCAATTTCAACCAGCTGATAGCGCTTGGAGCCCAGCCCTATCTTCTCAGCATAGTCAGTGATGTAGGTGCCATGCTGGCGATTGATGCGCTGGATGAGCGGTTTGTTATCGTCGCCCGGCTTTCCCTGATAGTTGAACACACGGTCCAGACAGGCCTGGTCGACAGCCACGGGGTCGAGCGATGCCATGATGCCCATGTCCTTCAGCTCGGGCTTGGCGGGATGGCCGTCGCAGTCACAATCCACTGACATGTTGTTCATTACATTAATATAGATGACACGACCGTTGAAATAGTTGTGCACGGCCTGAGCGGCAGCGGCCATCGACTCCAGGAAGAGGTCCTGCGTCTTGCCTGCGGCCAGGATGCCGTCGTTCCAGGCGGTCTTCGGGTCGTCGCTCTTGCCGGCTGAGTGGATATAGCACTTACCAGCCGTGGAAGCCACACCGATGCTGGCATTCTTCATCACACCGCCAAAGCCACCCATGGCATGCCCCTTAAAATGGGCCAGGTTAATCATGAAATCATAGTTGGCCAGATGCTCACCCACAATGTCGTACTTCAGGTGCTTCTTGTCCTGGATGGGAATGCGGATCTGCCCGAACTCATCCATCAGGTCAACGGCAAAAATGCTGTCGAAGCCATGCTCATGAATGGTCTCCCAGTGCTGCTTCGGGTCCATACGCGTGCCTGGATAGGCGGTGCAGCACTCCACGATGGTGCCGTTCACATGGTCCACCAACTGGCGGATGAGCGTGGGCTTCAGATAGTGTGTGTTACCGCCTTCGCCTGTGGAAATCTTCACGGCGACGCGGCCTTTGGCCTCCACGCCCAGTGCCTTGTAGATGCGCACCAGCGATTCGGGGGTAATCTCCTTGGTAAAATAAACCTTCGTCTGAGCAAAGGCGGTTGCCGTCATCAGCAGCAGCAAGGTCATCAGTACAGGAATCTTCTTCATCATTCAATCAGCTATTAGTTAGTATTCTTTATTCTATAAAGCATTTACAGACTTCTATTAAACTATAATTACAGACCCCACCCCTGCCCCCTCCCCTTGAAGGGAGGGGAGTGCCTTGCGGAG
>CAMNJH010000143.1 GCA_946541275.1 uncultured Prevotellaceae bacterium | reverse complement strand
AACCTGAACATCTATCTGGTGGGCGACCTGAAATATGGCCGCACCGTCCACTCGCTGATCATGGCCATGCGGCACTTCAACCCCACCTTCCATTTCGTGGCTCCCAAGGAGCTGGCCATGCCCAAGGAGTACAAGCTGTACTGCGACCAGAACCACATCAAGTACCAGGAGCACACGGCCTTCAATGAGAAGGTGATTCAGGATGCTGATATCATCTACATGACGCGCGTGCAGAAGGAACGCTTCAGCGACCTGATGGAGTACGAGCGGGTGAAGAACGTCTACGTGCTCAACAATGACCTGCTCCGCTCCACCAAGCCCAACATGAAGATTCTGCACCCACTGCCCCGCGTGAACGAGATTGCCTATGAAGTGGACGACAATCCCCATGCCTACTACATCCAGCAGGCCGGCAACGGACTCTTTGCCCGCGAAGCCATCTTCTGCGACGTGCTGGGCATCTCACTGGATGAAGTGAAGGCCGACAAGACTATCATTGAATAACAACTACTGTGGAGTAAAAATTCTGCAAGGGAAATAAAGACAATGAAGACCATGAACAAGAAAGAACGCCTGGTTGCCGCCATTGAACACGGCACTGTGATTGACCATATACCCGCTGCCAAGACCTATCAGGTGGCCAGTCTGCTGGGACTCTTCGATTTGAAGACTCCCGTCACTATCGGCATCAACTATCCTTCACAGAAGGTAGGTAACAAGGGTATCATCAAGGTTTCTGACAAATTCTTTTCCGATGACGAAATCTCGCGTCTGTCGGTGGTGGCCCCCAACGTGATTCTCAACATCATCCGCGACTATGAGGTGGTGGAGAAGAAAACGGTGGAGACACCCGAGGAAATCAAAGGCATCGTGAAGTGCAACAACCCCAAGTGCATCACCAACAACGAGCCTATGGCTACACATTTCCATGTGGCCAACGGAATACTTACCTGCCACTACTGCGAGAAGGAGCAGGACATCAACAAAGTGGAACTGGTTTAGGAAAAGCGCATTGTAAAGGGGTGGCAGCGTAAGAACACGTTGCCACCCCTTATGATGTAGTGAATATCGTTACGACAGGAAGCCGAGCAGTGCGCCTGCTGCCACAGCCGAGCCAATGACGCCAGCCACATTGGGACCCATGGCGTGCATGAGCAGGAAGTTATGGCGATCGTACTCCAGACCCATGTTATGGCTGATGCGGGCTGCCATAGGAACTGCTGACACACCGGCATTGCCAATGAGCGGATTAATCTTTTTGTCCTTCGGCAAGAAGAGATTCATCACCTTGACGAAGCAGACGCCGCTGGCCGTTGCAATGGCGAAGGCGAAAGCGCCAATGGCGAAGATGAACACCGTATTCATGGTGAGGAACTCGCTGGCCTGCGTGGAGCATCCCACCGTGAGGCCCAGGAGTACTACCACGATGTCGTTCAGGGCATTTCCTGCGGTCTTGGCCAGACGCGTGGTCTTACCACTCTCCTTCAGCAGATTGCCGAAGAACAGCATACCCAGCAGAGGCAGAGCCGAGGGAACGATGAAGGTGGTGATGAGCAGTCCAATGATGGGGAACAGGATGCGCTCTGTCTGGCTGACGTTGCGACCGGGCTTCATCTTGATGACACGCTCATTCTTCGTGGTGAGCAGTCGCATGATGGGAGGCTGAATCAGCGGCACCAGTGCCATGTAGCTATAGGCACAGACAGCGATGGCTCCCATCAGGTTGGGCGACAACTTGGAAGAGAGGAAAATGGCAGTGGGGCCGTCAGCACCACCGATGATGGCGATGCCAGCTGCCTGGTTGGGCTCAAAGCCCAGCGCCAAAGCAATCATATAGGCTCCGAAAATACCAAACTGAGCCGCAGCTCCCACAAGCAGCAGCTTCGGATTGGCCAGCAGAGCCGAGAAATCGGTCATGGCTCCAATGCCCAGGAAGATTAGCGGCGGATACCAGCCCTGGCGCACACCCTGATAGAAGATATTCAGCACGGAATTGTCCTCGTAGAGACCAATCTCCAGACCGGCATCGCTGCGGAAGGGAATGTTACCAAGGATAATGCCAAGTCCGATAGGCACAAGCAGCAGGGGCTCGAAGTCTTTCTTGATGGCAAGATAGATGAAGAGCGCCCCCACGACAATCATGATGAGGTTCCCCGCAGTGGCATTGGCAAAGCCAGTGTAGGTGAGGAACTCGTTAAAGTTTTCAGCAATAAAGTCAAACATAATCTGTAAAGCAGCTTGAGATTTGGGGTTTGATATTTATGCTATGGTGAGCAGCACGGCACCCTCCATGACGGTGTCGCCCTGTTTCACAACGATGGAAGTGACCTGTCCGGTGTAGTCGGATTCAATGTTGTTGGCCATCTTCATGGCTTCAAGCACAATGAGCGTATCGCCCTGGTTGACTTGCTGGCCCACCTGCACCTTGATTTCTGTTATGGTGCCAGGCAGCGGAGCCTTCACGGCATTGCCAGCTCCAACAGGAGCAGCGGCGGGAGCAGGGGCAGCAGCAACAGGAGCCGCAGCAGGAGCGGCAGCGGGCCGGGGAGCCTGCACCTTGGGGGAAGTCATCGTGGGGTGCTTGGCAGCATTGATGGGCTTCTGCAGCTCCACTTCAAATGGAATTCCGTTGACGTTCACTTTGGCAATGTTGCCTTCTACTTCGGCGATTTCTACTTCGTAGTCAACGCCCTTTACTTTATATTGATACTTATTCATTTTTTAAGGATTGAGAATTGAGATTAGAAAATTGAAATGCCTAATGAAGTTCCGGGGTTGTAGGAATGGTGGGAGCATTGTGGTCAGTGGGACGGAAAGGATCGTGCCAATGCGTCATCTGCGAATACTCATCATCCCAGCCAGTGTCTTTCGACTTGATGGTGATGATGCCACTTTCCACGTCGTGCACGTCATCCTCAAACTGACGAAGAGCCATGCCGATGACTGCCATATAGACCTCCATGTCAATGCCCTTCTGCTGAAGGCCTTCCTGAAGGATGTTACCCGTCTTGTGTCCAATCTCGACAGTCTTCTCAACAGTCTTTGTGATAGGCTTGATGGGCTGTGTATTGGCCACCTTCTTAGCAGTGTCCAGATGGCGCATCAACAAGCCGAAGAGGGTGAAGAATACCCAAAGCAGAGCCAGGCACAGGAACACCACGCCCATGGCCATGATGGCCATAGCAAAGCCGTGGGGGTCTTGCTCCTTGAACTTATCGACTCCGGTTTTCTCCTTGCTTTCGCTGGCAGAATTCTCAATACCGGGCGTCACATGTTCGGCAGCTTTCACCACCCAGCGCCCATTTTGGCGGGCATAGCTCTGGTCCGTAGCCAAGGCAGGCACAGTGACTGAGTCAATGAGCTCAACGCCATTACCATTGTAGAGGGCCACCCACACAGAAGCCGAATCGGGAATCTGCACTGAGAGGTGCAACTTGCCCTGAGCAGGGCTGGAATTGCCAAAGAGCACCAGATGCTGGCGAGGACCAATGCTGGTGCGCTCCTCACCGCTGGGGATGATGCTCATAAGCTTGATGCGTTCGGGAGCGCTCATATCTTTCAATACTGAGCGGTTGGTAGTAATGAACATGCCGCGCACGTTGTAGCTTGAGAACGACGTGTTCTCCAACTCAATCCACGCCTCGCGCTGTCCGAACTCATCCACGATGCTAGTGGCATTGCTGGTGAGAACCTCACTGATGACGATGTTCTTGGCCCCTTGGCCCATCACCGTCTGGGAAGCGGTCAGCAGCAATACACCTAACAGTAGTTTTAAGTTGTTCATTGTTATTAATTACGTGTATTAGTATTTTATGATGATTTATTGACAGAAGAATAGCACAATGAGCTGGGCCGTCAAGATGCGCAGGAACATAGACAATGGATAAACCGTTGAATAACCTACAGCGGGGGCTTCCTTGGTGCAGATTGAATTAGAATAGGCCAATGCAGGGGGATCAGTATAGGTTCCTGAAATCATACCGGCAATGGTGAAATAATTGAATTTGAACTTCATGCGGGCTATAGGGCCTACAATCATGATGGGTATAACGGTGATGAGGAAGCCTGTCAGCACATAAAGAAGGCCATCGCCCTGCATCACGGTATCGAAGAAATTGGCCCCAGCCTTAATGCCGACACTGGCCAGGAACAACACCAGCCCAATCTCACGCAACATCATATTGGCAGAGGTAGTGGTATAGGTGACCAGCTTGATTTTATAACCATAGCGCCCAATGAGAATAGCGATAATCAGAGGACCACCGGCGATGCCCAGTTTCATCAGCGGCATGCCAGGAATGAAGGGCAAGGAGCCAAAGATGATACCCAGGAAGATACCAACGAAGATGGTAGCGATGTTAGGAGCATCGAGACGCTTCAGGCTGTTACCCATCTTGTTGGCCACTCGGTCAACGGCATCTTCAGGTCCTACGACCATGATGCGGTCGCCAACCTGTAAGGGCAGCGAAGGCGATGCGAAGAGCTCCATACCATGACGCGTGACACGAGTGACATTCACACCATATACGCTGGAGAAATGCATCTGTCCGAACGACTTTCCATTGATGTGGGGATTGGTGACCAGAATACGCTTCGACACCAGTGGCTGATCCTGCTGCTCAAAGTCGATATCAATCTTAGGCCCGATAAACGCCATGATAGCCTCCTGATCGGCCTCGGCACAGACAATCAGCATCTGGTCGCCCAGATGGAACACCGTATTGCGATTGGGAATGGAAAGCTCGCCTGCGTGCACGATGCGAGACACCACGAAGTCGCGGTTCAGGAAATCATGCACCTGCAACAACGTCTTCCCCTCGAGGTACTTATTCGACACCTCCAAGTGCATCTTGTAGGGCTTCTGTGTAGCCTTGGCACCTTCTTGTGCAGTAAGTGCCTCCTCCTCTTTCTCCAGGCGTACCTTGCAAATATAGCGTACAAGGATGATGGCCCCGATAATGCCAAGCACACCCAGAGGATAAGCACAGGCATAGGCAGAAGCTATCTGCGGAGCCTCTTCGCCAAAGACTGAGGTCAAGGCTTCGTTGGCAGCACCAAGACCAGGAGTATTGGTTACTGCACCATAAAGCGTACCAACCATCATGGGCAGAGCCGTTTTGTCACTCGTATCAAAGAAGATGTAGTAGCAGCCAAACATCACCAAGATATTGAGCAGGATGGCGGTAGCAGCCAGGCCGTTCAGTTTCACTCCTGCCGTGCCAAAGCTTTCAAAGAAGCCTGGTCCCACCTGCAAGCCTATCATAAAAACGAAAAGGATGAGACCAAAATCCTGGATAAACGTCAGAATATCTACAGGGGCAGTGAAACCGAAATGTCCTGCTATGATGCCAGCGAAGAGCACAAAGGTGACTCCCAGGGAGATGCCTGCAATTTTAATCTTACCCAGGTAGACGCCAACGGCAATCACGATAGCATAGAGTAGAGCTATGTGGGCTACCGATGTGGTGTTAGTAAACAGATTAACAAGCCATTCCATAGCGTTTTACTTCTTAAGAGAGGCTATTGATTCCTTGAGAGCGGCAATCTTTTCCTCTGCGTCGCTCTGCTTCTTGCGTTCCATGGCCACCACAGCCTCAGGAGCATTCTGCACAAAGCGCTCGTTTGAAAGTTTCTTCAGCACGCCCTGGAGGAAGCCTTCGAGATGCTTCAATTGAGCCTCCATCTTCTCGATTTCTGCATTCACATCAATGAGGTCGCCAAGGGGAACTGCAAACTCATCGGTGTCAACCATAAAGGTGCTGGCTGTAGCATCCTTTGTGGCCACCACCTGAATGTTTTTCAAGTTGGCCATCTTGGTAATGATGCTATTATACTCCTCGAATCTATTCTGTCCAACTACCTGAAACTCGAGTTGTTCCTTTGGTGCTATATTCTTTTGGCTGCGGACGGTGCGGACACCTGAAACCACCAGCTTCACCTGCTCGACGCCAGCCACCAGACGCATATCCTCATCAGTAGGAGCATCCAGCTTCAGGCAGTCACGCATGATACTCTGTCCAGGCTGGCGGTCGTATAAGGCCTGCCACAATTCCTCAGTGATGAAAGGCATGAAAGGATGAAGCATTTTCAGCAGCGTCTCGAAAAAGCGCAACGTGGCATCGTAAGTCTGACTATCAATGGGCTGTTGCTGTCCATCCTTGTAGGCGGGTTTTACCATCTCCAGATACCACTGTGAGAACTCGTCCCAGAAAAGTTTGTAGACAGTCATTAGAGCATCGTTGATGCGATACTTCGAGAAATGATCCTGCAGCTCCTCGTTTGCCTGCTTCAGTTTGGCTTCCATCCAACGGATAGCTATCTGGTTAGTAGCCACGCTGTCAGTATTGGCGGAAGCATCGGCAACCTGCCAGCCCTTTACCAGACGGAAGGCATTCCAAATTTTGTTGTTGAAATTGCGGCCCTGCTCACAAAGAGCCTCGTCAAAGAGGATGTCGTTACCAGCAGGAGCTGAAAGCATCATGCCCATACGCACACCATCGGCTCCGTACTTGTCAATCAGCTCCAATGGATCGGGACTGTTACCCAGGCTCTTCGACATCTTACGTCCCAACTTATCGCGCACGATACCGGTGAAATAGACATTCTTGAAAGGATACTTGCCCATGTACTCCTCACCAGCCATAATCATGCGGGCTACCCAGAAGAAAATAATGTCGGGTCCCGTAACGAGATCGCTGGTGGGATAATAGTAGTTGATCTCCTCATTATCAGGATTATTGATACCATCGAAGAGGCTGACAGGCCAAAGCCACGACGAGAACCACGTATCAAGGGCATCCTCATCCTGTTTCAAGTCAGACGGCTGCAAATTGCTGTTGCCCGTTTCCTGGCGTGCCAAGTCAAGGGCTTCATCGGCCGTCTCTGCCACTACAAACTTCTCTTCGTCATAGTAGTAGGCAGGAATGCGATGTCCCCACCACAGCTGGCGGCTGATGCACCA
>CAMNJH010000142.1 GCA_946541275.1 uncultured Prevotellaceae bacterium | reverse complement strand
TGCCTGGATTCCTGCCCGGCACAGGTCAGGAGTACAATGCCGTCATCCTGCACGGCGCTCAGCTGCTCTACGCTTACGGTGAGGCTACCGTGCCCAAGATCACCGTCACACTGCGCAAGTCGTATGGCGGCTCTCACATCGTGATGGGCTCCAAGCAGCTGCACACCGACCTGAACTACGCTTGGCCTTCGGCTGAGATTGCAGTGATGGGTGCCAGCGGTGCTGCAGCCGTGCTCTATGCCAAGGAAGCCAAGGCCAAGAAGGAGGCCGGCGAGGATGTGAAGGCATTCATCGCTGAGAAGGAGGACGAGTACAACGAGCTCTTCGCCAACCCCTATCAGGCTGCCAAGTACGGCTACATTGACGACGTCATTGAGCCGCGCAACACTCGCTTCCGCATTTGCCGCGGTCTGGCTCAGCTTGCCACCAAGCGCGACGCCCTGCCCGCCAAGAAGCATGGCAACATACCTATGTAAAGCCCCCTCATCACCTCCCTCACGGGGGAGGAGCTTTAACCCTAAGACCCATTGTCCCCACTTTGGTCTTCCCCCCTTCGGGGGGGATATGAGGGGGGCCGCATTATGAACAAAAACGAAGTTTACGCTGCCATCGCCCTTGCACTGCACGAGCATCTGGGCAACAACGTTCACGATGTGGAAACCGGCATCATCACAATTGCCGAGCACACCACTCAATGGAATGGTTATGCCTTGACTATGACAGCACACCCTTAAACCTCAAGTCAATATGAAAGAATACAAGTACACCATCAATGGCACGAAATACGAAGTAGCAATAGGCGACATCGACGACTGCCAGGTGACCGTCACCGTCAATGGTGAGGAATTCAAGGTTGAGATGGAGCGCCCCGCTGAGCCTGAGAAGAAAAAGCCAGTACTGGGCAAACCCGCTGAAAGCGCTGCTGCCAGCGACGATGCTCCTGCTGCCGACAAGGTTGCCGTGAACAAGAACAATGCCGTGAAGGCTCCGCTGCCCGGCGTGATCACCGACATCATGGTGGCCGTGGGCGACGAGGTGAAGGCTGGCGACACCGTCATCGTGCTCGAAGCCATGAAGATGGCCAATGCCCTGCAAGCAGAAAAGGCAGGCAAGGTCACCGCTATCTGCGTCAAGATTGGCGAGAGCGTTATGGAAGACGACGCCCTCGTGGTCATTGAGTAATATCACTTCATTACAACAGTCCTTCCTCACCAGGGCCTGACAAACGGCCAAGCCAGGAAGGACTGCTTTTTTTGTGGACTTTACTGAATAATGCATGAACGGCTATTGGCGGACTGCGATTCTTTGACAATAAAAAAACGCTATGAAATATATTGAACAACTTCGTGCAAAAGGTGTGCAGACACTGATAGCTGCGGCCGCGTTTATCGTCATCCTGCTGGTGGTGAACTTCTTCGTTGACATCCAGCAAAACAAGGAGATGACCCATACATTGATGGACCGTGAGCTGCAAATAGCCGACTTGGGCATTGAATGGGAACTCAATGACGTTGCAGTCATGATTGACCAGCTGGGAGCAAAAGCAGGACAGCAACTGGACCACCCCGACAAGATGTTCGACATCACCCGTGAGGTGCTCTCCATGTCCGACATCGTCCAGGCCGTCAGCATTGGCTTCCAGCCCAGCTACTACCCACAGGAGGGCTACTGGTTTGAGCCCCGATGCCTCCGCCAGGACAGCCACCTGGTGACCCAGCAGGGAGGTGATGCAACCCACGATTACTTCCACAAGAAGTGGTACCGTAGCATCATTGATGACCCCCATCACCTTCCCAAGTGGACAGCCCCTTATGCTGACAACTCGCAAACTGATTCCCTCGTCATGACGTTCTGCAGCCCGCTCTACGACAGCAGCAAGCAGGTGGTGGGCGTCATGGGCGTCGACCTGCCAATGCAGTCACTGCAGAATCTGCTGAAGAGCGTGGAGCCTTATCCCGGCTCCATCTGCCAGTTGCTCGACGGCGAGGGCAAGATGATTCTTTCATCTGGCGAAGAGTACTTCAATACCGACGATTACTTCATTGGCGACAAGACCATCTCCCAGCGCCCCACGGCCATTGAGGATTCCCTTGGCCTGTCAAGGAATTTTCAGGTCAGGCTGGCCTGCCCCAAGTCAGTGGTTTATGGCCCTGCTCTCCAGAAGAGCATTATAGCCTTCATCCTCATGATTGCGGGGCTGATACTGCTGGCCTATCTCATGCAGCAAAGCCTGCGCAGCATTACCCAGAAGAACGCTGCCAGCCAGCAACAGAAGACCATGGAGAACGAGACGCTCCTAGCCCACGACCTCCAGATGAACATACTGCGCAACGACTTCCCGAAGGAGATCAGCGCCACGCTGATACCCATGAAGGAGGTAGGTGGCGACCTGTATGATGTCTACAAAAAGGACGACACACTGTTCTTCATCATCGGCGACGTCTCGGGCAAGGGCCTTTCTGCTGCCACGATGATGGCCAGCACAACGGAATTGTTCCGCATGGCAGTACGCCACGTCAGCACACCGGCCGAACTGATGAGCGAAATCAACCACATCATCTCCAGGCACAACCCCAACCTGATGTTCGTCACCGCCTTCGTGGGCAAGATTGACCTGCGCCACGGTCTGTTCACCTATTGCAATGCAGGGCATAATCCTCCCGTGCTCAACGGCCATCCACTGACCACCGACCCCGACATCCCCATGGGCTACAATGCTGACTACAGCTATCGCCAGACCAGCACCCTGTTCCCAAAGGGCTCGCGCCTCGTGCTCTATACCAACGGCATCACCGAGGCGCAGAACGCCAAGGGCCAGTTCATGGGCTTCGACCGCCTGCTGACCGTCATTGACGGCCACAGCAAGGACAGCGCCAATGGTCTGGTGACCCGCATCATCAGCGCCGCCAACCAGTTCGCTGGCTTGGCCGACAAGCAGCGGGCCGGTGCAGCAGCCGACGTAGAGGGGCAGAGCCAGCGAACGCAGCGTGATGACATGACCGTGATGTGTATTGACAACAACACCGATGCACCGTCGCCCACACTGACCATCAACAACGACTTTGAAGAACTGTCAAGCGTGAAACACCTGCTGCGCGAGTATTGCATCTGCCTGGGATGCGACCATCAACTGACGCAGCGCATCGTGGTGGCCGCTGAAGAAGCCATTTCGAACGTCATCAACTACGCCTACCCGGAAGGAGAACAGGGGCGCATTGACATCGACTTCAAGGCAGTGACAGGGGAAGAAGAAGAGCCCAACAGCCTCACCATCGCCATTGCCGACAGCGGCGCACCGTTCGACCCGTTATCACAGCCCCTGATTGATGTTGAAGAGGACGTCGACGACAGGCAGGAAGGCGGACTGGGCATCTATCTCTATCAGCAACTGATGGACAGCGTCAGCTATGAGCGAACCGACGACGGGCGCAACGTGCTCACCATGAAGAAAGTCATCAATAACCAATAAGCCGCAGACATCATCATGTTCAAAGTAAACATCCGACATACGGAGAACGAAGTAGTGGTGGCACCTCAGGGAGAACTCGACGCGATTGCCACAACAGAAATGGACGACGTCCTGACCCGCGTCACCCGCCTGGCCAGAAACCGGCTCGTCCTGGACTGCCAGAAGCTGGAGTATATCAGCTCATCTGGCCTGCGTTTCTTCTTGCTGCTGAAAAAGAATAGCGATCAGAAGGGAGGCAGCGCCATCGTGCGCAACATGAACAAGAACGTGGAGGACATTTTCCGCCTCTGCGGCTTCCATCACATTTTCGATATAGAATAGCTGCTCCTCCTTTCCTGCTAGCAGCAGTTTTTATCAAAAATGACGGTAAGCGTTTCCTACGCGCGCACACGCGCTATAAAGCAGAAAAGATAGTGCTACATGTGCTACTGGCATCAGTTAATACTTGGTAAACAGCATATTATGGGTGCAAGTTGATTTTCAGGAAATGCTACTGAACATACTACTGGCACGACCGATTCCCCACTTGCACAATATTGACTATTTGTGCAAACATGAGACATAGAGAAAAGTAGAACGGCCGACTTTTCTCTATGTCCCATGTTTTCTTCAAAACGGCGTTGACTTTTTTCCATGGGGCGCCGACTTTTTAGAAAATGGCGCCGACTTTTTGGAAAAAGTCAACGCCATTTGAGCGAATGGAGAAAGAATGGTATGTCTTACAAAATCTGTGTGATGGTTTCCACGTCGTTGCCTTCATAGAAGCGAGGCTCAATGACAGCACTGTTCTTGAAGTCCACAAAGCGGAAAAGCTGCAAGGCGCAGAACTGACGGTCTTCGCTCAGGCATATCTCCAGGCGATAGTGGCCTATCTGAGCGGAGGCTGGCTTGCCCTTCTGCTTCAGCTCGGCAGTCATCTTGTCGAGCGGCATATTGAGCAGGCGCTCCAGACGTTCACCCTCCGAAGGGTTGTACTCCTGCACAGAGACCTTGACAGGGCTTTGCGTCGGGGTGTAGATAACCTTCGTGGTGAATAACGATTTCTTGATGGTGACATTCTTATATGCGGAGACAGCAGCAGCCATCTCCAAGCTCTTTATACTTGGCATAGTTGTTGTAATTTTAAAATGAATAATGTGTGGATTCTGTGTGTCCCTGAAAATAAGAAACAGCTATGCTAACGAATGATGTGCCTCAGCGCAATGACATAATAACTGCGTGAGGCCGACACACAGAATGGGGCCGTTTCCAGTCGGCATCTGCTGTCGTAAAGGGAATGAAGGGGTTTTACAAAATGCCGCCGCACCAAAAGGGTGCATGGATTGAATGTACGCTCGCTATTAGAGCCATGTGAAGAAACGATGCGCTGAGGGCGCGAACTACAGATGCGGTAAAGCTGCGAGGCATCACTCAGCGTTGCCTCCTGATGGCTCGGCCGCTGTGGCGTCATCACTGCCGTTTCCAACGGCTTTGAAGTATCCGGAATGAGCTGGGTGCCCTGGTTCTGTCGGTCGACCAGTGCCGACAGCAACAAGGCGCTCAAAACTACCAGAATCCGTATGGCACTCCTCAGCATGACTACTTAATCCTTCGAGAAATAGTAATACCAGTAGGTGCCGCGGAAGTCCTTCTCAGTACGTATTCTCCGCTCGGACTTACGGGGATAGATGGAATCGTACTGGTGGAAATCCTGCCAGCGAAGAGTGGTCAGTGAGTCCTTATATATAAATAATGTATCGGGCACGCCAGGGGCAGGGGCGTCATGGTGCAGCTGCTGATAGAGCACCAGCGCCTCGCGGTAGTGGCGGGGCAGCGAGTCGTTGAGTGCATAGTAGCGGGGCAGCTGCAAGGCAAAAGAGTCGAGCTGCCTGTCAATGAGACTGGCCACCAGCTTATAGTCGCGGTAGGCCAGCGTGGCCAGCGTGTCGCACTCCAGTGAATCCAGATACTGGCTGGCGGTGAGCTGGCTGCCCACTATTCGTGCACGACCCATAGAGTCAGCGCGCTCCATGATGGAGTCGGGCCTTACGCCGAAGTGGTCCCAGATGACGGTGTCGGCCATGAGCTGAAGCTGCGCCTTGCTTCCCAGCAGCGGGAGGACGTCAAGATGGCTGCCCACCACGGGATAACAGAAGAGCCGCTCGCCCAGTTCCCCTTTCTGCGAAAGAGCGAAGATGCGCAGCATGGTCAGGCTCTCGTCGGTCTCCAGCGAGCGCTCCCCCACCCTCAATGCCTCGTCGGCGTCGCCATGCTGCAAGGCCACCTCAGCGTGCGCCTTGAAGTGATGGACGGCATTGGTATCGCTCACGGCGGCCACTCCCAGCATCATCACTATCAGCTGCAGCAAATTGAGCCACATACGACGTGAGAACAGGCCGATGGGCTCTTTTGTGTCGTTGGCAAAGGGGTCGACCTTCTTGGCCAGCCACACGGCTCCACCCCATAGCAGCAGCAACAGCGGTGCCGCCCATAGCCAGGCTCCCCAGCTGAAGGGATAGCTGACGCTAGAGACGAAGGCCAACAGCAGGAAGGATGGGAAATAGGTGAGCGCATGCGAGCGACGCGTCAGTCGCACGATGGCATAGACCAACAGATGGAGCAGATAGAGCACTGCCGTTGAGATGACGGCCCCCACGGTGCGGTCATAGTGCGTCTTTCCCCCGCTCAACCCATGCTGAGCCACGGCCAGCATGTCAGCCTGGAACCAATAGAGCCAGGAGAAGGTGAACAAAAGGAAGAGGACGGCGCATGCCACCCTGGTGGTCCAGCAGTTTTGAACCTTGTAATTAGAGCCGTTTATGGGCATTATTCTTAGTATTAATAATTAGTAATGAGTAATAAGTAATGATGATCACCTTGCTGATTCTGCACCTTACTTGCTATCACCATGAATGATGATGGGAAGATTTAGGGAAGGGTCTGATCATCATTACTAATTACTCATTACTAACTACTCATTAAAGTTTAGTTCTTCTTCAGCACCACAGCCGAGCGGGCGGGGATGTAGAGCTTGAGCCACTCCTTGCGATCCTTTACGTAGAGGGGGTCGTAGTTGGTGAAGTGGATGACGGTATCGTCAGCAAAGCCGAATCCGCCGAATTGCTTGGCATCGGTGTTGAGCACCACGTCGTAGGAACCTGTAGGCACCAGGAAGCCGTAGTCGGTGAAGGACTGTGTGGGCGAGAAGTTGAACACGAAGAGCAGGTCGCCGCGCATGAAGGCCAGCACCTGGTCGCCGTCGTTATGCCAGATTTCCACTACGGGCTTGTTCTGGAAGTTGCGCACGCTCTTGATGGTCTTCAGCATCTCGCGGTCGAAGTCGCCCAGCCAGTGGTAGCACAGGTCCTTATTGTCGACCAGGTTCCACTGACGGCGGGCATACTTATAGCTCCAGCCGTTGCCTTCGCGAGGGAAGTCAATCCACTCGGGATGGCCAAACTCATTGCCCATGAAGTTCAGGTAGCCGCCATTGATGGCCGCGCAGGTGACGAGGCGTATCATCTTGTGGAGGGCGATGCCGCGCTCGGCCACGCCGTTGATGTCTTTCTTGGCAAAGTGCCAGTACATGTCGGCATCGATGAGGCGGAAGATGATGGTCTTGTCGCCCA
>CAMNJH010000141.1 GCA_946541275.1 uncultured Prevotellaceae bacterium | reverse complement strand
ACTTTTTGTTGCTCAGGTACTTATAAAGAAAGTTAAACTAAAGTGCTGCGGAATTAAGGTAAATAAGTATGTTGTTCAATTCATGGATATTTGTAGGGTTGGTACTAGCCACGATGCTGGTGTACTATCTGCCGCCGCTGAGAAGGTGGCAGGTGTATGTGCTGCTGGTGGCCAGCTTCCTGTTCTATGCCTATGACAGTCCGGGGCTGCTGCTGTTGCTGGTGGCTTCGGGCGGGGTGAACGCAGTGTCCAGCTATGGCGCCATGTATGGCCGACGGAGGCGGCTCTGGGCCACCGCCGGGGTGGTGGTGAACCTAGGACTGCTGGCCCTGTTCAAGTATGGCGGGCTGGTATCGGCCTCGTTCCTCGACACCAGCTCCGGTGTGGGCCATCTGCTCTGCATGCTGCCCCTGCCGCTGGGCATCTCGTTCTATACTTTCAGCGGCATCAGTCTGGTGGTGGATGCCTACAAGGGGAACGGCCGGCAGGAGCCGCCCGCAATGAGGCCATCGTTGGTGGAGCATGCCAGGAAAACGCTGCTCTACATCAGCTTCTTCCCCAAGCTGCTGGCAGGCCCCATAGCCAAGTCAAAGGATTTCTTCAGTGAGATAGGCGCCAAAGACTTTGGAAAAATTGAGTGGACGCCGGTGTTCAAGGCGCTGGTCACCGGCTACTTCCTGAAGATGGTGATAGCCGACAACCTGAAGGACTTCACGTTCTGGATGGCTTATCCCTACTTTGAGATGCGCGGCACTGGCAGCCTGCTGCTGATGGTGTTTGGCTACAGCTTCCAGATGCTGGCCGACTTTGCGGGCTATTCGCTCATTGCCATTGGCGTGGCGGCACTCTTCGGCTACCGGCTGCCAGTGAACTTCAACTTCCCCTACATTGCCTCTTCTTTCAGGGAGTTCTGGAAGCGGTGGCACATTACGCTCTCACAGTTCCTGATGGAATACCTGTACATCTCGCTGGGGGGCAACCGCAAGGGCAAGCTGAGGACCTATCTGAACCTGCTGCTGACCATGATGCTGGGCGGGCTCTGGCACGGCGCGGCCTGGAGCTACCTGGTGTGGGGAACGTATCACGGGCTGTGCCTGGTCGTGGAGCGCATGGCCTGCGGGCGGCGGGCCGACTGCATACGCATAGGCCATTGGCGCAGGCTCTCGCACTGGCTGTCCATCAGCCTGGTGTTCGTCATGGTGTCGTTCGGCTGGCTGCTGTTCATGCTGCCCGACTTCAGCCAGGCGCTGCTTTACGTGAAGTGCATATTCACCAACTACGGCTCGGTGGTGTTCGTCGACCCCAAGCTGCTGCCCATAGGCATCTATGCCACGCCTGTGGTGCTCTACCATGCACTCTACTGCTTTAGGGAGCGGGCGTGGGTCAGGCGCTATGTGCTGCGCTTTGACTATGTCATCTATGGCATCATGCTCTTCCTGATACTGACCAACAGCGGGAGCGCCAGCCGGTTTGTCTACTTCCAGTTCTAATATACTCAACTGAGAGGTAAGAGGTAAGAGGTAAGAGGTGAGTGGTGAGAGGTAAGAGGGGAGAGCCGTAAGAAACTTGATTTAAAAACTGAAAACGATGATGATAAAGAAAGCATTACTGACATTCCTATTGCTGACGGGCCTGCATGCCGTGCTGGTGTGGGCAAGGCCCTCAATGGGCATGCCCACGCATCAGTGGCAGGACAATATTGTGAAGGCCCAGACCTTCCTCTATGCCGACAGGGCCGACACGGTGATGGTGGGCACGTCGCTGTCGGCCAGGATTATACGCGACAGCATTCCTTCGGTGAAGTCGGTCTCGTTCGGCGGATGCGCTGTGGAGGACGGCTTGCGAATCATCAGCAGCAAGGACAAGCTGCCCAAATATGTACTGGTGGAGGCCAACCTGATGTACCAGACTGGCAACAGTGAGCTGGTGAGCAAGCTGACCGAAGGGGCCATGCCCATGATCAGGAAGTGGATTCCTTCGCTGCGCGAGCAGTATGAGCCTATTTGCTTGTTGGCGTCACTGCTGATGAGCTCGGGAAGCATCAATCCGCAGGCTGGCGCGAAGAAAGTTGACAGGAAGGTGCTGGAAGATGGCATCAGGCAGTATATCAAGGAGGACCGCGTAATGGGCACCGATGAGGCTGAACAGCGCCGACGCACGCTGAAGGCGCTGATAGGCCAGCTGGAGGCGCAAGGCGTGAAGTTCGTCTTCTTTGAGATGCCTGTCAACAAGCGGCTCTACCATCTCAGGATGTTTGACCAGATGCGCCAGATGATGAGCACGGACTTTCCACAGGACAGCTACTGCTATCTTCCCGCCGACACCTCCACCTATCTGACCACTGACGGGAAGCATCTGGACTTTGAAGGCCAGCAGCGCTTCTCGCACTATTTCAAACAGCAGCTTAGCAGCTTTCCACTTGAATAACCCCTGTCAAATCAGCAGAAAATGAGACGGATGGTTAAAAAGAATCAAAAACATTTGGTAGTTACGTTTTTAATAACTATATTTGCAAAATAAAAGGAATAATCACGAGGCTATGAAGAGGATGTACTTTATGATGCAGAGAAGCCTGACGGTACTGCTGACCGTTATGGCCCTCGTCGCCACGATGCTCACCGCATGCAGTGGCCATGATGAGGAGGGTTCTGTGCCCGTGAAACCTGAGGAGCCGCAGGGCTCGCACTTGCTCACTGCCACGCTGGCACCTAGGGGCGTCAATGGCAGCTGGCTGCGTACACGCACCATTAGCGATAATGGAAAGGCCGCATGGGAGGTGGGCGAGCATATAGCCGTCTATTATGAGACCATGGATGGCGGTCACCAGACGGCCATCGGGGAAATCAAGGAGGTGGGCGCCGACGGGTCGGCCACCCTGCGTGCCTGGCTTGACAATCCGAAGGAGGAGAGCACGGCGCAGCTGGTCAGTCCGGCCACGCTGCACAATGGCGAGGGCGACATCGACGTCAGGCAGCTGCTGGATTCGCAGTATGGGCAGCTGGAAAAGAGCAGCCTGACCACCCCGGCCGCCAAGGACATCAGCAGCTACTTCAATGCTGCAACTGCCCAGGTGAACATCAGTATCAGCGGGAATACGGCCAGCACTGATGGGACGGTGACGATGGAGAGCCAGGTGTGCATCTGCAAATTCATCCTGAGCTTTGAAGGGACCATGACGGCAGAGAAGCTGACCGTCATGGACGGACAGGGGCGCAGCTACACCATCACTTCTGACAGACTGGCCGACGAACAGCCCGACCCCATGCACCCTGCTTTCCGAGGATTCAGGAACGGCGACGTGATTTGGGTGGCGATGCTCCCAGCCCACGGCAAGCTGTGGTTCCACGGCAGCAATGCTGAAGCTGACTGCTATGCACTGACCAGCCCGGCCACTCTGGAGGCCGGAAGGTTCTACGACAATATGTCGGCGGTCACTCTGAGCACAAAGGAAGTGGCTCACGAGATGAAGACCATCACCATTGCCGCAGGTGATACCCTGAGACTGAACAATGTGAACATCAACGTCAACGATGGACCCGCCATCATGTGCGAGGGCACAGCCACCATCGTACTGGTGGGTGAGAACACGCTGACCTCTACCTCCAAAAATTATCCCGCTATCGCCATTGGCACGCAAAACAGCTTGTTCACCTTGATGGGGAGTGGCAGCCTGACGGCCCAGGGCGGCGAGAATGCTGCCGGCATAGGCCCCTGCAAAGACCGAAGGGGTGGGGACATCTGCATTGAGAGCGGGACAATTACGGCCCAGGGTGGCGAGGAAGGAGCTGGCATAGGTTGTGGTGGTCGCCAAAGGTGTGGAAAAATCGTTATCAACGGCGGCACGGTGACGGCCACGGGAGGTAAAAGTGGGGCCGGCATAGGCGTCTGTTCGGGTCATTGTGGCAATATTGTGATCAACGGCGGCACGGTGATGGCCAAAGGTAGGGCAGGTACTGGCATTGGCTGCAATAGTGGCTCTTGTGAGAACGTCTACATCAATGGCGGCACGGTGACGGCCATAGGTGGCGGACTTAATGCACCAGGCATAGGCGCCAATTGGGGAAGTTGTCAGAATGTATATATAGGTAAGGATATAACCAGCGTGACGGTCACCATCACCGGGGATGGGAATAGCAAGGCATATCGTCCTATCGGCAAAGGCGACAGGGGAACGATTGGTAGGGTGTACATTGAGGACATTGAATGGTATGAATGGAGTGCTGACAACTCGTCAAACGTATTGATCTGGGAACAGAATACTGAATTCAAGGGTGCATGGTTTACTAACACTTGGACCATCACACATAAATAACTGGATAGGAGAGATAAATATGAAGAAGTTATTGTTTTTTGTTTTGATGCTGTTGCCTATGGGGGCAAAGGCCAATTCCGTGCAGACGGCAGATGGCATTGTCTGGAACTATAAGGTACTGAGCGAGGAGGATAAGACCTGCCAGGTGGGAATAGGAAGAACAGGCTACGGAGCAGAGAGCGACAAGGCTGCCAGGGCTGTTTCCGACTTTGACGGCCAGCAACTGGTTATTCCCGCCACGCTCGATGGCTACACGGTGACGGCTATTGGCAGTTGGGCTTTCAATGGCCTGACTAACCTGAAAAGCGTCAGCATTCCGAATAGTATTACCAGTGTTGGTGTAGGGTTGTTTGCTGGCTGTAAGAATCTGGAAACCGTCACTGTGGAAGAGGGGAACACGGTGTATGACTCTAGAGGTGGCTGTAACGCCATTATGGAAACGGCATCCGACAAACTGGTGGTGGGGTGTATGGGAACGGTGATTCCTGCCAGCACCAAGAAGATAGGCACAATGGCTTTTGCTCAACTGCCCATTAACGAGGCAATCATCCCTGATGGAGTGGAAACCATCGAGGAATATGCCTATGTCTGTTGCGACAAGCTGGAAAAGGTGACGCTGGCATCAAGCATCGCTCAGATAGGGGCGTTCGCCTTCTTCGAGTGCAGGGCGCTGTCGAAGGTCACCTCTCACATTGCTAATCCTTTCTCCATTCAGGAGAATGTGTTTGGCAAGGGCATCGGCTTCCCCCTGATGCTTTATGAGGAGTTTACGAAAGCTCCCCTCTTTGTCCCGGAAGAGGCCATTGATAAGTATAAGGAGACGCCCGGATGGAGCAAATTCGCTAACATCAGTGCCATTGAGAATGAGTCTGAAGACCCCTCTCATGAGGACCCGCCAATCGTTGTGCCAGAGGAGTACAAGGTGGATACCATTGGCGGAATCTGCTATACCTTGTATCCCGAACGGCGCGTGGCCTCTGTCAGACCCGTGTATGACTGGCATCCGCGCGACCGGGAAGAAGACGAGATTAACCACTATTTCTATCGTCATCATGTGGTTATTCCGGAAACTCTTGAAGATGAGGAGGGAAACACTTATGTGGTGACGGAGATAGGCTATAAGGCTTTTAAGTATTCCACTGGCCTTGACACCCTGACTATTCCTAAAACCGTGACGTACATCGGATTGGATGCCTTCTCGTATTCACGATTGAAAACTGTTATACTATGCGGTGATATGCCTGCTCATGACGGTGACTGCCCGTTCGATGGAAGTCTCAATTTCACCAGTGTTGTGTCGCTCGTGGAGTATCCTCAGCCCCTTCCTAAGTATTCGTTTAGTGACTACTATAACGTCATTCTCTATGTTCCCGTTGGTGCCGTGGAGCGCTATAGGGAGTGTGAGGGCTGGAAGAACTTCATGCAGATAGAAGAAATAGCGGAAAACTCTATCACGGGAATTGCAGCAAAGCCAGGTCTTTCCGTCAGCCCTGCTGCCATCTACGACCTTCAGGGGCGGAAGCTGAACGTGCCGCCATCGCGTGGGCTGTACATCCAGAATGGACGCAAGTACTTTGTGAAGTGATGTATTAAGGATTGATTATTTCAGCAGGTCGGGGCGCAGGCGACGCGTGCGCTCCAGGGCCTGCTCCAGTTCCCAGTTGCGAATCTTGGCCTCGTTGCCGCTCAGCAGGATGTCGGGCACGCGCCAGCCCTTGTAGTCGGCCGGCCGGGTGTAGATGGGAGCAGCCAGGAGGTCGTCCTGGAAGCAGTCGCTCAGGGCGCTCTGCTCATCGCCAATGACACCGGGTACGACGCGCACAATGGCGTCGGCCATGATGGCGGCAGCCAGCTCGCCTCCCGTCAGCACGTAGTCGCCGATGCTGATTTCCCGGGTGATAAGATGGTCGCGCACGCGCTGGTCAATGCCTTTGTAGTGCCCGCACAGGATGATGATGTTGCCCAGCAGTGACAGCTCGTTGGCCACGTGCTGGTTGAACTGTTCGCCGTCGGGCGAGGTGAAGATGACCTCGTCGTAGTCGCGCTCAGCTTTCAGGGCGGTGATGCAGCGGTCAATGGGCTCGCATTGCATCACCATTCCGGCGGAACCGCCGTATGGATAATCATCTACGCGACGCCACTTGTCCAAAGTGTAGTCGCGTAGATTGTGTAGTCGGATCTCTGCCAGTCCTTTCTTCTCAGCGCGGGCCAGGATGGACTCGTGCACGAAGCCCTCAATCATTTCGGGCAGGACGGTGATAATGTCTATTCGCATTTCCTATCCCAAGTATTTCATCAGGATTTTGGCGTTGCCGGAATCGCGCAGCTTGGCTATGCTCTTCTCGCGTATCTGGCGTACGCGCTCACGGGTGAGCCCCAGCTGGTCGCCTATCTCCTCGAGTCCTTTCTCGTGGCAGCCAATGCCAAAGCATTCGCGTATGATGGTGATTTCGCGCTCCTTCAGCACCTTGTTCAGAACGGTGTTCAGCTCGAGTGCCATCGACTCATGGTCAACCTGGCGGTCGGTGCGGCTGTCGTCACCGCTGGCCATGACGTCCAGCATGCAGTTGTCCTCGCCGTCCTGGAATGGTGCGTCAATGCTGACGTGGTGGCTGTCGGCCTGCATGGACTGGCCTATCTTCTCCTCGTCCATGTCGGTGGCTTCTGCCAGCTCGCTCACTGAGGGATGGCGCTGGTACTCCTGCTCAAACTTGTTGATTTCGTGGCTGATTTTGTTCAGTGAGCCAACCTGGTTCAGCGGCAGGCGCACAATGCGGCTCTGCTCGGCAATGGCCTGCAGAATGCTCTGGCGAA
>CAMNJH010000140.1 GCA_946541275.1 uncultured Prevotellaceae bacterium | reverse complement strand
AGCTGCCCCGTGCCGTCTATGGCGACCCCATGGGCAACAACCGCTTCAGCGACCGCTGGATTGAGGATGGCAGCTACCTGCGCCTGAAGACCCTCAGCCTCAGCTATCGCGTACCCATTCCCGGCTCATGGACCTGGCTGCAGGGACTCACCATCTGGGGCGAGGCCCAGAACCTGCTCACCTTCACCAAGTATCTGGGTAGTGACCCCGAGTTCTCCATCGGCAGTGGCGTGTTCTATCAGGGCATCGACTGCGGCAATCTGGCCCAGGGCCGTTCGTTCATGGCTGGCTTGAAGATCAACCTCTAATTCATTAGCAAATCGAATCAATAATTAGTCATTATGATTAGTCTAAATATCAGAAAGTATCTTGCCGCAGGTTTGGTGTGCTGCGGCATTACCGCAGCCATGACCAGCTGCGAGGATATGCTTGAGACCGATAGCTCCCGTCAGGTGTTCGACCCGGCTATGGACCTGAAGACCGACTCTGTGTTCTATGCCCTCGGCATTCTGCAGGGCATGCAGCAGTTGGCCGATCAGTACATGTTCCAGGGCGAAATGCGCGGCGACCTGGTGGCAACCACTGACTATACCGACAACAACCTGCGCCAGCTGGCCGACTTCACGGCCACTGCCGCCAACAAGTACGACTCGGCTTATGTCTATTATCGTGTCATCAACAACTGCAACTATTACATTGCCCACCGCGATACCACACTGCGCACAGGTGCCTCCTATGTGACCATGCGCGAGTATGTGGGCGTGAAGGCCCTGCGTGCCTGGGCTTATCTGCAGCTTACCCGCACCTATGAAAAGGTGCCCTTCTACACCGAGCCGCTCACAAAGATTTCCGACATCGACAATGGTACCTTCCCCGAACTGGACATGGCCGGCGTCGTCAGCCGGCTGGCTCCCGACCTGGAGCAGTATTCGCATTCTGACTATGCCACTCCGCCCGACTTCGGCAAAGTGTCGCCAGTGTCAATCCTGCCTGCTTATCTCTTCATCCCTGTCGATGTGGTCTTGGGTGATATGTATTTGGAGACTGGTCAGTACGATAAGGCAGCCAGTCACTACGTGACCTGGCTCACCGAGGTGGCTACCCCTAACCATACTGCCTACCTGCAGAGCTACACCCGTAACACCCGTCGCTTCACTGGTGGCAGGGACAACGACCTGCCTGGCGACTGGTCGAATAATAACGGACAGCTGGCAGGAACCACCAGCTGGGCTGCCATCTTCACGGGAAATGCCGGCAATGACTACGTCACCTATATTCCCATGGCACCCAGTAAGCTGCAGGGCGTGGCCTCTTCCATTCCCCTGGCTTATGGCTTTGACTATTATGCCAATAACTCAGGCCTCATTAATGAGATTCAGATTGTGCCCAGTCAGAGCTACACACAGTTGGCCAACAATACCGATTTCTACTATATCACCACTGCTAGCAACGAGGTGCAGACCGTTGTGTCCTACTCTAAGTTGGGCGATACCCGCTATCAGAGCACAGTGCGTGAAGACGAGGATGCTGAGACCAACATCACCACCGTGTGGGTAACCAAGACCCAGGAGCCCCGCGTCCTGCTCTATCGTCGCTCCATGGTGCTGCTGCATCTGGCTGAGGCCTTCAACCGTCTGGGCATGTACGACGCTGCCTTCGCCATTCTGAAGGATGGCATCAACCGTTATCTAGTGGCCACCGAGGGTGGGGCACGGTATATCAGTCCTGCTACACGTCAGGCCCTACGCAACACATATCCCTTGCTCTCCGAGCAGAATATTTCGAAGTTCGATGCCCAGACGCCTTCTGAGGCCCGCTCCTACTACTATGGCGTCCATGCTCATGGCTCGGGTTACACCAGTGACTATACTGGCACCACCTATCAACCTGGTCTTTCTCCCTATCAGCCCGACACCATCATCGGCCTGAAGATGGCAGAGCTGGCCCAGCAGGGCTTCAGCGTGGGCACCACGGCCAGGGACTCCATCAACGCTATGGAGGACATCATCTGTGACGAGATGGCCCTTGAGGCAGCCTTTGAGGGTAGCCGTTTCTTCGACCTCTGTCGTCTGGCTCGTCATAAGAATGCCGACGGTCTCTATGGAGCCAACTACGGCAGCCTCTGGCTGGCTCGCAAGTTGGACTATAAGAAGCCGAAGAAGGATCTTACCAATCCGCAGAATTGGTATCTGCCGTTTAAGTAATTCTTTTGATGAGTAATTAGTAATGAGTAATGAGTAATTATGATTACCTTTATCTATCCTTGTTGTGGAAGAATAAACAACTAAACTAATCATAATTACTAATTACTCATTACTAATTTCTAATTAATTCTCATGTCCTTCTCCATTGAGCATCATCCACTGCAACCATTCCTGCCGCCTCAGGCACGGCTGCTCATGTTGGGTAGTTTTCCGCCAGCCCGCAAACGCTGGTGCATGAATTTCTTCTATCCCAATTTTTCCAATGACATGTGGCGTATCTTTGGTCTTCTGTTCTTTCATGACAGGGATCACTTCGTCGACCTCCAGGCCCGTAAGTTTCGCAAGGAACAGATAGAAGATTTCCTTTATGCCGAGGGAATTGCCCTCTACGACACGGCCTGCGCTGTCGTCCGCACGAAGAATACCGCCAGCGATAAGGATTTGGAAATAGTAGAGCAGACCGACCTCGATGCACTGCTCAGTCGCATCCCGCTCTGTACCACTATTGCCACTACTGGGCAGAAGGCCACCGACGTGGCCTGCGCTCATTTCGGCCTCAGTCAGCCCACCTTGGGAGGATACGTCACCTTTACCCAGGCTGACAGGTTCATGCGCCTCTATCGCATGCCCAGCAGCTCGCGGGCTTATCCGCTCAAGCTCGAGGCCAAGGCCGAGAAATATGCCATCCTTTTCCAGTCTTCCCTCGCGCGTACGCGCGTATAATTACGCGCGTGATGTAGTGCTACAAGTGCTACTGGTAGTTCTAACTTGTTGATTTGTAATGTTTTCCGGGTGCATATTGGGCTATGTGAAGTGCTACCGAAAATGCTACTAGTGCTACCGCGATTTGTATTGGAGCTTGGGATGGAGCAAAAGTTCGTTTCAATCTGTGGGCTTGACTCTTTTTCATACGGCGTCGACTTTTTCCAAAAAGTCAACGAGTTTTTTCAAAAAGTCAACGAGTTTTTTCAAAAAGTCAACGCCGTTTTTCAAAAAGTCGGCGCCCTTTTCCCAAAAGTCGGCGCCCCTTATACCCGGTAGCACCTGTAGCATTTTCGGTAGCACTTTTCCAACCCCAATTTGCACCCGTAACCAGCAGGTGCTCAGTGAGATATGGGCGCGGTAGCGCTTGTAGCACTTCTGTTTCTTTATATTATATATATAAGCCCCCTCCTTATTCTATCGGACGTAAGGGTGGCTACACGACTGATACGGAATTAATAAGCGCTGTTCTCCAGAGGCAACGGATTCTACAGTTCACAGGAAGGGGCTGTGAGCGTAGGGGTCGCACCATGTATGCATGCATCATCTGGCTTCTCCCACTAGCCCGACTGGCTCCTGCGGTTTCCAAACGAATAGTCCTTCTGATTGGGCCAAAGGACGGATAAGTTCCAACAATTCCACATGGGGGGTGTACAGAGTCATGTAATGGTCATCACCGGTAAAAACAATCATTGCATCTTCTGTTTTCAGCAACACATAAACGCTTCTCCCGGATAGCAGCCTTTTCTCTATAGACGTTGGCTGTGGATTGTCAGACCATTCTTTAAGTTCATTACATACAGAGATACCATAGTAGCAGTTCAACTTTATCAAGAAGTTACTGAACTTCTTGCAAATAGCACCAAATTGAGGCTCTTCCAAGAAATATTCTTCTATCTTGAAATACTGGCCTTGATTGTTGGCTGGTACTTGCTTGGGGAGAATGTCAATCAGCCAATACGGCTTTTCTAGATAATCCTCTATATGGTTCATAATTCATAATCTTTTACTATGAGCATTTATATTTCGGGTTATAACAACTCTGCACTTTATGTCAACAGCTCTTTAATTAATGCTTGTTGTTCTTCATTTTCAGTATGCGGCGTACGCTTTCGTTGATGTGCTCCTCGGAGATGATGCCCTGTTCCACGGCTTCTACCACAGCATCGAAAGCCTCGACGAAGTTTTTCGGTCCAAGCACGGTGTCCACTCCAGCTTAAAATCTTGTTAGTAAGAAATCGTATTTTGCGTGCAAAAGTACAAAAAAACGAGCATATAGGCAAAATAATCCAAAAATATGTTGTAACTTTGCACAAAATTTTCAGAACATCATGGAACAGAAATTACGCCGTGGCTCGCTCTGCGTACAGGCAGGCTACCAGCCCAAGAACGGGGAACCCATCGAGCTCCCTATAATTCAGAGTACTACCTATAAATATGACGACTCGGACGAGATGGCTCAGCTCTTCGACCTGAAGAAAGAGGGATATTTCTACACACGTCTGCAGAACCCCACCAACGATGCCGTGGCTGCCAAGATTGCAGCCCTGGAAGGTGGCGTGGGTTGCGTGTTGACCAGTAGCGGCCAGGCTGCCAACTTCTATGCGGTGTTCAATATCTGCGAGGCTGGCGACCATATCGTCACTTCGAACGAAATCTACGGCGGCACCTATAACCTGTTTGGGGTGACCCTGAAGAAACTGGGCATTGACTGCACCTTTGTCAGCCCCGAGGCCACCGACGAGGAGATACAGGCAGCTTTCCGTCCTAACACTAAGGTCCTGTTTGGCGAGACCATTTCCAACCCTGGCTGTGCCGTGCTCGACATTGAGCGCTTTGCCCGCATAGCCCACCGTAACGGTGTACCCCTCATTGTGGATAACACCTTTGCCACGCCCATCAACTGCCGGCCTTTCGAGTGGGGCGCCGACATTGTGACCCACAGCACTACGAAGTATATGGACGGCATGGCCACACAGGTGGGCGGTGCTGTGGTGGATAGCGGCAATTTTGACTGGCTCAGTCATGCTGAGAAGTTCCCTGGCCTCTGCACTCCTGACGAGTCCTATCATGGGCTGACCTATGTGAAGGCCTTTGGAAAAATGGGCTACACCACCAAGCTGGTAGCCCAGCTGATGCGCGACTTGGGCAGCATCCCTGCTCCGCAGAATTCGTTCCTGCTGAATATGGGATTGCAGACGCTTCATCTGCGCATGCCGCAGCATTGCAAGAATGCTCAGCGCGTGGCCGAGTTCCTGCATGATGAGCCCAAAGTGGCTTGGGTGCACTATTGCGGACTGCCTGACGACCGTTTCTATGAGCGTGGCCAGAAGTATCTGCCCCAGGGCTCGTGTGGCGTCATTGCCTTCGGCCTGAAAGGAACGCGTGAGACCGCCATCAAATGGATGGATTCCCTGCAGATGATTAACATTGTGACTCATGTGGCTGATGCCCGCACTTGTGTGCTGCACCCCGCTAGTCATACCCATCGCCAGCTCAGCGACGAACAGTTGCGCCAGGCAGGCGTGGCACCCGACCTGATCCGTCTTTCAGTAGGCATTGAGGATGTGGAGGATATCCTGGACGATATCAAGCAGGCCCTGGCAAAAATCTAAATCTTCAATTCCTTCACCACCTTACAAGGATTGCCCACGGCAATGCAGTTGTCGGGGATGTCGTGGACCACTACTGAGCCGGCGCCAATAGTGACATTGTTGCCAATGTTGACGCCGGGCAGAATGGTGGCGCTGCCACCTATCCATACATTGTGTCCGATGTTGACGGGGCGAGCCCATTCCCGGCGCGAGTTGCGCTCAGTAGGGTTGGTACTGTGACAGGCTGTGTAGATACTTACGTTGGGGCCTATGAAGCAGTCATCGCCAATGGTGACAAGCGCTTCGTCAAGAATCGTCAGGTTGAAATTGGCAAAGAACCGTCGGCCCACGCTGATGTGCTTGCCGTAGTCGCAGAAGAAAGGTTGGTTGATGAACACCCGGTCGTCGGCCACATGGCCCAGCAGCTGCATCAGCATTTGGCGTCTGCCCTCCAAGTCGCTGGGACGCAATAGGTTGTACTCGTGGATGATGTCCTTCACGGCGTTCAGCTCCTCAATGAGTTCAGGGTCAGTGGCATTGTAAACTTGGCCTGCCAGCATCTTTTCTTTTTCTGTCATGTCATGATATTTTTACGAGTTGCAAAGTTAGTGAAAAATCTAAGGAAAATGATATATTCGCATAGTTTTTTGCATTTTCGCAATGGGGTTTCGTGCTTTTTTTGTATCTTTGCCTCGCGTAAACAAACAAACTACTGAACATGCGAAAGTTGCTGATGCTTTTATCTTTCCTGCTTGCCAGCCTGCTACGTGTCAGTTCGGCTGATGTGGTATGGTTTGACGGCACGAACCCTGTGTCTTATGAATTAGTGGGACGTACCGACCCCGTAGTGGCCATGGCCTTGCAAATGTTCTGCGAAGACATGCAGCTGGTGACGGGCAGGGTTCCTGTGGCGGCTAAAGGTGCTACCATCCAGATTGTGCAAGGCCATGGTAGTGACGACGGCTTCAGGTTGAGCGTGAATGACCAGGGGCAGATTGTGGTGCAGGGCCACAATGGGCGAGGCACCGCCTATGGACTGCTGGAACTGAGTCGCATGGCGGGGGTCTCACCATGGGTGTGGTGGGGCGACGTGCGGCCTTTCAGCCGCTCGCGGCTCACCATCAGCAGTGACTTCGTCATGGAGCATGTGCCCAGTGTGCAGTATCGTGGTATTTTCATCAATGACGAGGACTGGAGTCTGCGCGAGTGGTCCACCAAGACCTACGAACCCGAGCAACCCATGGGCCCCAAGACCTACAAGGCGTTGTTTCAGTTGCTGCTTCGCCTGCGTGCCAACACCATCTGGCCAGCCATGCACGAGGGCACGCCGGCTTTCTTCACCGTCATGGGGAATAAGGAGATGGCCGATTCGTTTGGCATTCTCATCGGTACCAGTCATTGTGAGCCTCTGCTGCGCAATAATGTGGCCGAGTGGAATGTGAAAGAAAGGGGACCTTATAACTATGTGACCAATCGCGCCGAGGTGCAGCGCTACTGGGCTGAGCGCCTGAAGGAAGTGAAGGGCAGCGAGGAGCTTTTTACCATTGGCATGCGCGGCATTCATGACGGCTCCATGGAAGGAGTGAAG
>CAMNJH010000139.1 GCA_946541275.1 uncultured Prevotellaceae bacterium | reverse complement strand
GTTCTCGTACGGACCGCTGAGCAGATATTCCACACCCCGGCAGAAGGCATCGCGGTAGCGCGTATCGTGGGTCTGTTGGAACAGGCGCGCCAGGAACTTCATCTGGCTCGTGGTGGCGCCATTGTCGATGGTGGAGTCGTCCTGTCGTTGCTTGTCCTGCAACACCTGGGCGCGCTCTGCCTCAGTCAGCGGACGTGCCATGTCCACGTTCTTGGGCCAGCCGCCCGTGACGCGCTGGTAGAGTAGCACCTGCTCGGCCACGCGACAATCCCCTATGAGCTCACGCTGCAGCGAGGCCCAGATGAATGGGCCAACGGCTTTGGGATCATTGTCGCGCACGGGCTCGCTCAAGTAATAGGCGTAGGAACCATCGCGACGGCGGTTCTCCTTGACCTGCGCTTTGGGGTTGAGTTTCTTCAAGGCTGCCACGACTTCTGCGCTGGCCCCTGGGCCTAACCCGGCCACAGCACAGCCATCGGTCAGCGAGATCGTCTGGTCGGGATTGACACGTACGAACCGACGGACGATAGCATCGTAGGCCCTGACGCCTGCGTCGCGATACTCCTCACCCACCCAACCACGATTAGCAGCTTTCAGCAACGCATAGGCGAACATCGACGAACAGGAACTCTCCAAATAGTTGCCTTCTCGCTCGGGGCTGTCCATCACCTGATACCACAGGCCGCTGCGCTTGTCCTGCCAACGGACGACGGCCTCGAGGTCACGCCTCAGCACATCAAGGACTTCTGCGCGCCGCGCGTAGTCATCGGGCAACGCATCGAGCAACTCCACCAACGCCATCGTGAACCATCCTTGGGCACGGCCCCAGCAATGCTGCGACAGACCCGTCTCGGAATCCGCCCAGAACATGTTGCGGTTCTCGTCGTAGGCATGGCGGTTCAGGCCCGTAGCAGGGTCTAATGTGCGATGGTAAGTGGCGACGATCTGACTGACGGCATCATCGTAGACGCGCTGTGCCTGCCGCTGTTTCAGCAGCATCGGAGCAGCCAGCACGCGATAGGGCAACCCCATGAAGATGCCGTCGAGCCACACCTGATAGGCATAGATGGCCTTGTGCCAGAACACCTTGTCGGCCTTGGTGCGCGGCTGGTCCTGCAGCTGCTTCATCATGGTTTGCATAGCTAGCATATTCTTGGCTTCAGGCCATTGCTGGTACATACGAGTGACAAAGTGGCCCGTTCGGATATTGTCCAGATTGTAGTCAAGAATATTATAGCCACGTATGTCGCCCTGTGCATTAATCATCGTGTCAGTATATTCCTGACAGTAGCGGCGTATGTCCTCACCACCGTAGCGCAGGTAAGTGTCAAGCATTCCCTCCAGCTCAATGCCCATGACGTAGCTCCACTTGGGCTTCGTTGAGAAGTCGAGCAGATAAGACTTCGGCACACGCTTCATCTCCGAGTAAGTCATCCATTCCGAATAGTGCTTATAGGGCATCTTGGTCAGGGCGAGCGAACCGTTCACGTAGAGGTTGTCATAGTGAATGTCGCGAGTCTGTCCGGTAATCTTATTGCCCAGCTGCACACCGTCAAAGCGGCTGTTCTTGATGTTCACGTCGTAGACATTGCACACTGTGTCCAGAGCGATGACCAGCACACCGTACTTCGACTTGTTGCACGTGACGTTCTCCACGTTGACGTTGCGCACCGTGGGATTAAAGCCACGGCAGCAAATCTCATTGTGCTCATAGTCCAAATTAATCTTTACCACGGCTTCGCCGCACTGCCCCACCTTGATGTTGCGCATGTTGATATTCTCAATCACGCCACCACGGCAGGAATTAGTCTTAATGCGGAGCACGCGGTCCAGGTTGGGTGAATCCATCACGCAGTCATGGGCATAGACGTTCTGGCAGCCGCCACTGATTTCACTGCCGATGACCACGCCGCCGTGACCATTCTTCATCTCGCAGCGGCGGATGATGATGTTCTTCGAGGCCATACCACGCTCGCGGCCATCGCGATTGCGGCCACTCTTGATAGCTATACAATCATCGCCTGTATTGAAGAAGCAGTCCTCTATCAGCACGCGGTCACAACACTCAGGGTCACAGCCGTCACCATTGGGGCCATCATTAATCATTTTCACACGGCGCACGGTGATGTCAGTGGAGTGCAGGGGATGGATGACCCAGAATGGTGAGCGCAGCAGGGTGACGTCCTCCAGCAATATGCGCTGGCACTTGTTGAAATTCACCAGCTGAGGACGCAATCCGTCGGTGGGCCCGAAGACACGCTCAGCCGATCGCTGCCCTTGCTCATCGTACATGGGCACGCCGTCCTCGCCACTCTTCAGCAGCCGGGCCCTGGCCCCCTTGTTCTGTGCAATGCCACCTTCCTTGGCACCAAAACGGCCATTGCCGCACCAGGGCCACCAGGTGTCATTGCTGCCACCACCGTCAATGGTTCCCAGTCCAGTCACGGCTATGTCGGTCTGCTTGAAGGCATAGACACAAGGCGACAGATTGAAGCACTCAAGACCTTCCCACGACGTTTCAACAATGGGGTACAGCTCAGGCTCGAAGGCAAAGGCCAGCACTGCGCCCTCTTCAATGTGCAGGTTCACATGGCTCTTCAGATTGATGGCTCCAGTGCTGAATGTCAGTCCGGCGGGCACTATCACGCGTCCCCCACCCTTCTTCGAGCATTTGTCGATGGCCTTCTGAATGGCTTTCTGGTTCTGGGCAGCCGTACTGTTGGGACTAGCGCCAAACTTCGTAATCAGATAGTCTTTTCCGCTGATCTGCGGCGTCTGGATACTCTGTTCTATCTGCTTGTAGGCCGCCTCGTTCCACCCGTCAGCATAGCAGGCAGACGTGGCAACCATGAACAGGAACAGTATCTGCAAAAATTTCTTCATAATTAGTTTTGTTAGTTTTAATAGATTTTGGTTGCAAAGATACAAAAAAAAGAACGAAAAGCAACCCCTTTTTACATTATTTATTAAAAGCGAGTGCTTTTACAGGCTTTTGGACATCTCTGCTCTAGCCTGAAAAGCACTCGCCGTAAGCCGCTGCTGTCTTCTCAATTCTCCAGCGCCTCGTAAAGGAGGTCCAGTGCCAGATCGGCATTGCCCTGAGTCTGGTTGAGCAGTGTGACGAACTTTGAGCCAATGATGGCTCCAGCAGCATGTTGCTGGGCGGCCTGGAGGGTCTGGCGGTTGCTGATGCCAAAGCCTATCATGCGAGGATTGCGCAGATGCAACTGTTCAATGCGGCGGAAGTAGGTCTGCTTGGCCTCGTCGAAAGACTTCTGGGCACCGGTGATGGCAGCCGACGAGACCATGTAGATAAAGCCGTCGGTGTTATCATCAATGAATCGTATGCGCTCGTCGCTGGTCTCTGGGGTGATGAGCATGATGACACGCAGGTCGTAGCGGTCGGCAATGGGCTTCACCTGTTCCTGATAGTCCTTGAAGGGCAGGTCGGGGATGATCATGCCCGAGACGCCGGCTTCGACGCAGCTCTTGCAGAAAGGCTCAATACCGTAGTGAAGGATGGGATTGAGGTAGCCCATTAATATCAAGGGGATGCTGACCTGCTCCTTGATGGCTCTGAGCTGCTGGAAAAGCAGTTTGAGGCTCATGCCGTTCCTCAGGGCCTGGGTGGCAGCGCTCTGTATGACGGGGCCGTCGGCCAGGGGATCGCTGAAGGGAATACCTACTTCGATGAAGTCAATGCCCCTCCTTTGCAGGGTTAATATCACATCGCCCGTGCTGTCAAGGGTGGGACAGCCGGCGCAGAAATAAAGCGACAGGAATTTCTCGTCGTACGACCTTTTGGCGAAGAGTTGATTGATTTTATTCATAGCTGTTGAAAGAATTGTTTGAGTTTCTGAATGTCTTTCAGGCCGGGGACGGTCTCAAAGCGTGAGTTGAGGTCAATGCCTACGCACCGGGGATGCTGGAAGGCCTTGATGCTGTCTGCATCGTTGGGGCCAATGCCACCGGAAAGCAGGAAAGGCGTATTACCTTTGTAGGCGGACAGGACACTCCAATCGAAATGCTGGCCGCTGCCGCCCACGGTCCTACATTTCGTGTCGAACAGGAAGTAGTCTGCCCTGCCTTCGTAGTCCTCACATGCGGCCAGGTCTTCGGGCCCACTGATGCTGATGGCCTTGATGATTTTCCACTGGCTGAGTTGCGCCACGTATTCGGGGCTCTCCTTGCCGTGCAACTGAAGGTAGTCAAGACCATAGTCACAAGCCATTTCCCTGACCCGCTCCAACTGTTCATCGACGAACACGCCTACTCGCCTGGCCTTTACGGGCAGATAGCTGGGGCGGGAGCCTACGTAGCGACTGGATGCGGGCCAGAATATGAAGCCCAGCCAGTCAGCGCCCAAGGCTTCAACGGCACGAATATTCTCGGGTTCGCGCATGCCGCAGACTTTGATAATCATTTCGTTGGACACTTTGAATCTATATTTGATGGACAAACTGGGCCAGGGCTTGCCCTGGGTCGGGCGTCTTCATGAAGGTCTCACCGATGAGGAATCCACTGAAACCCGCTTGACGCAACTCCCTGACTGTTTGCGGATTACTGATACCACTCTCACTGACCTTGACGGCGTCTTTTGGCAGCAGCTCGGCCAGGCGGAAAGAAGTGTCGACATCTGTGACAAAGGAACCCAGATGCCGATTGTTGATGCCACAAAGGTCAGGGTCCAGCTCGGCATATTCCAGCTCGTGCTCGGCATGCATCTCCAGCAGCACTTCCAGCCCCAAGGCATGAGCCAGCTCTATCAGCCTCTTGCACTCCTGCCTGGAAAGGCAGGCTGCAATCAGCAAGATGGCCGAAGCGCCACAGAGCAGGGCTTCATAGACTTGCAGCTCGTCGATGACAAAATTCTTGTAGAGCACTGGAATAGTGACACCGCTCTGGCGAGCCGTACGGATGAAGTCATCATGACCACCGAAGTATTGCTGGTCCGTGAGGATGCTCAGGGCGGTAGCACCATTCTGCTGGTAGCTCAGTGGTACGACGTCGGGGCGAGCCTGCTGGCTGATCCAACCCTTTGAGGGAGAACGGCGCTTGAACTCGGCAATGATGCCCGTGGAGCTGTCCAGGAGGGCCTGGCGCAAGGAAGGCTTCCTGGCCCGGAGCAGAGCCAGCTCCTGATGCTTGGTGGCCATGATGGTTTGCAGGATGTCTTGCATGTGTCCTTTGTTATTTTGTTAACACGTTGTTCGTCATTACGTTATCACGCTATCACGTCATTAAAGAATCAGCCGTTCAGCTCAACAAATTTCTTGAACGTGCGCAGGGCAGCACCGCTGTCAATGCTCTGGCGGGCAATGTCAATACACTCCTCGATGCTCTTCTGCCCCCGCTCCAACACCTGAATGCCGAAGGCGGCGTTGGCCAGCACGATGTTCTTCTGGGCAGGCAGGGAGCGGTTTTCCAGTACTGCATCGAATATCTGCTTGGCCTCTTCCTCGGTGGCGCCGCCCACCAGCTCCTCAGGCTTGGCAATGCTGAAGCCCAGGTCGCCGGGACTGAACACGCGCTCATAGCTGTTCGTTGTTACCTTGAAGTCGCTCGTGAGTGAGATTTCGTCGTAGCCGTCTATGCTGTTCACGATGCCATAGTCGATGCCTATCTTCTGATACACCTGCTGGTAGAGGCGCATCTGGTCGAGGTTGGCCACGCCGAGCAACTGGCACTGGGGCTGACTGGGGTTGACCAGGGGGCCCAGCAGGTTGAAGATGGTGGGGAACTGCAGAGCCTTCCTGATGGGGCCCACGAACTTCATGGCACGGGCAAAGAGCTGGGCGTGCAGGTAGACAATGCCTACTTCTTCAAGGCAACGGTTGAGCTTGTCAATATCGTCAGTGAAATGCACGCCGTGGTTGGCCATGACATTCGAGGCACCGCTGACGCTTGTAGCGGCGTAGTTGCCATGCTTGGCCACTTTATAGCCGGCTCCTGCTATGACGAAGCAGGCCGTGGTGGAAATATTGAACGTGTTCTTGCGGTCGCCACCAGTGCCCACCACGTCAATGTAGCGGTCGGCCTTCAACAGCGCCGGCACACCCGTCTCCAGGATTCCGTCACGGAAGCCCAGCAGCTCGTCCACGGTGACGCCGCGCATCTGCAGGGCCGTCAGCAGCGCCGTGATTTGTTCCGTGGGATACTCGCTGTGGGTGATTCCTACGAGTATTTGCTTCATTTCCTCACGAGTCAGCTCCTCGTGGTTCAGCATCCTGTTCAGGATGTCTTTCATTGTCTGTTTTTCCATATTGTGTTGCTTTTTTCATCGGTTATTGATAGAGCCAGTTCTGCATCATTTTCTTCCCATCGGGGGTGAGCACGCTCTCAGGGTGGAACTGGATGCCACGCACGTTCAGCTCCCGATGGCGCAGGGCCATCACCTGCCCCTCGTCGCTCAGGGCCGTCACCTCCAGGCAGTCGGGGAAGCCCTCCCTCGACACCACCCATGAATGGTAGCGCCCCACAGTGATATCGGCGGGCAGGCCACTGAAGATGGGGTCGTCGCCGACCAGGTGGCAGGGCGTTGCCACGCCGTGGAACACGTCGCTAAGATTCTCCAGCCTGCCGCCGAAGACCTCGCCGATGGCCTGATGGCCCAGGCAGACCCCGAGTATGGGTTTCCGACCTGCATAGTGACGTATGACGTCGCACAGCAGTCCTGCCTCACTGGGTATTCCCGGCCCTGGCGAGAGGATGATTTTACTGAATTCCTCCAGGTTGTCCAGCTGGAACTGGTCGTTTCTGACCACGCTCACCTCGGCGCCCAGCTCGCTGACGAGGTGCGCCAGATTGTAGGTGAACGAGTCGTAATTGTCAATGATAACTATTTTCATATCGCTTTACACTTTTTCTGCCATTTCGATAGCCCTGCGCAGGGCGCCCAGTTTGTTGTTCACTTCCTGCAGCTCATAGTCCTCGTTGCTCTTGGCCACGATGCCGCCTCCCGCCTGGAACCACAGCTCGCCGCCCCTCGCTACGAAGGTGCGTATGGTGATGGCCTGATTGAGCGAGCCATCCAGCCCGATGATGCCTATGCAGCCACCATAGGCGCCGCGGTTGTGCGGCTCATACTCGCTGATGAGCTGCATGGCGCGCACCTTCGGCGCCCCGCTCAGCGTGCCGGCGGGGAAGGTGTCGATAAACGCCTTGATGGGGTCGGCACCGTCATCCAGCTGTCCACTGACGCGCGACACGAGGTGAATGACGTGCGAATAGTACTGTATGTCCTTGTAGTAGTCAACCTTCACCCCGTGGCAGT
>CAMNJH010000138.1 GCA_946541275.1 uncultured Prevotellaceae bacterium | reverse complement strand
CGCGCTTGGCAGCTATCTCCTGACCGCGGGCAAAAATCTTGCGAGTATAATCCTCCATCACAGCATAATCCTCAGCAGAGACCAGACCCTGCGCAATGATTTCTTCACGCGAGATGTTCATGTCGTGCCCCTCGTCGGCCTTGGTCGTAGGAGTGATAATGGGCTCGGGGAAGCGCTCGTTCTCCTTCATGCCATCGGGAAGTTTCACACCACATAATGATCTGGCGCCGTTCTTGTATTCGCGCCAGGCAGAGCCGGTGAGAATGCTGCGGATGATCATCTCCACACGGAAGCCTTCACACTTCAGCCCTACGGTGACCATGGGGTCGGGGGTTGCCAGCTTCCAGTTGGGGCAGATGTCGGTAGTGGCATCCAGAAACTTGGCGGCTATTTGGTTGAGAACCTGTCCCTTGAAAGGAATGCCTTTAGGCAGTACCACGTCGAAAGCCGAAATGCGGTCGGTGGCTACCATCACCATCAGGTCGTCGTTAATGTTATACACGTCGCGCACCTTGCCGTGGTACACGCTTTTCTGTCCATTGAAATGGAACTCGGTCTTGGTTAATGCGTTCATCTTGCTATTTACGATTTGCGAAATATACGATTTGCGAATTTAAGCTTCCCCCTGTCGTTCTTTGTCATAATCCTCGTAGGCATTCACAATGCGCGTCACAAGTTTGTGGCGTACAATGTCCTTCTGCGTCAGGTTCACCACGCCGATGCCCTCAATACCCGTCAGGATGTGCAGTGCTTCAATGAGTCCGCTCTTGGCATGTGGTGGCAGGTCAATCTGCGATGTGTCACCGGTAATAATCATCTTCGTGTTCCAACCCATCCGGGTGAGGAACATGCGAATCTGTGCGGGCGTGGTGTTCTGGGCTTCGTCTAAGATAACTACAGCGTCACTCAGAGTGCGGCCGCGCATGAATGCCAGTGGGGCTATCTGTATGACGTGCTTCTCCATCATGTCTTGCAGCTTCACCTGTGGCAGCATGTCTTCTAATGCATCATAGAGAGGCTGCAGATAAGGGTCAATCTTGTCCTTCATATCACCAGGCAGGAAACCCAGTTTCTCACCTGCCTCAACAGCTGGGCGTGAGAGGATAATCTTTTTTGCGGTCTTCTCCCTTAACGCTTTGACAGCCAATGCGATAGATAAGTAAGTTTTTCCTGTTCCTGCAGGCCCGACGGCAAAGACCATGTCGTTGTCATGATATGCATCAATGAGGCGCTGCTGGTTCTGGGAACGGGCCTTAATGGCTCGGCCGCTAATGGAGTAGACCACCACGTCGTCGGGTACTTCATCGTTGAGACGCTTCCCCTTTGTGATGTCCAAGATGTCCTCTTCTTTCAGGGCGTTGAACTTCAACACATGCTGGCGCATTTTCTCCACGCTCTCCTCAAAGTTCGTCATCTGCAATTCATCACCTAGCACGCGGATGACATTGTCGCGTGCCACGATGCGCAACTTGGGGAAGAGGGCTTTCAGCATCTGCAGGTGCGCGTTGCCCACTCCGTAGAACACAACGGGGTCGATATCCTCTAAAACAATATACTTCTCTATCAAGGTATAAAAATACGTATTTACTTTTCTGCCCGCAAAATTACGAAAAAAAAACAGAACAGCAAACGTTTTTGATAGATTTATTGTTTCAATCTTCCCTAAATCATGTTTTGAAGTCTATACTTGCAAGGCCAGTTCAATATCGTATTCCTTGGCCATGCGTCGCATGTTGAGTAGGGCATAGCGCATACGCCCTAGTGCGGTGTTGATGCTAACGTTGGTCAACTCGGCTATCTCCTTGAAGGACAACTGCTGGAAATAGCGCATATAAACAACTTCACGCTGTGGTGCGGGCAGGGCATCCATCATGCGCTTCACGTCAATTAGTACCTGCTCGTTCACCAACTCCGATTCGCGGAATGAGTCGAGCACCGAGGCATTAGTCAGATTCTGCAGGTCGTTCTCGGGGTTAGGCTCCATGATGTGGCGACTCTGTTGCTGGCGGTACCAGTCCATGATGGCGTTATGGGCGATGCGGGTAATCCAGAAAATGAATTTCCCTGAGTCGGTGTACTGGCCGTTCTGTAGCTTGGTGATCACTTTGACAAAGGTCTCTTGGAAAATGTCGTCGGCTACGTCGTGGTCGTGCACCACAAACATGATATAGGTGAACAGCTTGCTTTGCGTGCGCAAAAGAAGTTCATCAAAAGCACTATTATTGCCTTTAACATAGAGCAGGGCCAACGCTTCGTCGGTCATCCCTTCAAATTTCTTCATATCTAAATAATTTTGTTATGAAGTAAATTTTCTCTTATAGGCAATAAAAGTTTTATTTTTGAGTTAATATACTAGGTTATCGTGTGCAAAAGTATGTAAAAAATGCGAAACGGCCAAATAAAAGTGCGATTTTTTGTCACTTTTGCATTAAAATGCATGTTTTTGAGTGCTTAGGCCATCACATCTTGTCGTTTTTCCAGCTGTAGACGTAGTGGTTCGCTGTCGCGGTCGCTGGCGGGAGGACAGGGCATGAAGCCTTCGGTGAGCAAAAGCTGGTCCTTAAGAAGATTCAGTGTGGCGGCTAGCAGTGGACGCAGTCCCTTGTCGTCTATCTGGCTCATCAGGGCAGTTTCGTCCAAGCTGTTGTCGTGCAGGGCACTGTCGATTTCCGATAAACGCAGTAGTGACGGACCATTCGCCTTCACGTCTCTCAGTAGGTCAATGATGGAAGTGCCTGTCATTGGCTGTGGCTGATTGAATGTGTCGGGCAGATAGCTGACAATAGGCTGAGGTTCGGGGGCATCCATGCTAAACAGACGTAATCCTTTTTGCAATAGAGGCAGTACACCTTCATGTTGAGTGTAGATGTACAACCGGCGGAAGTCGAGGGCCGTCAGACTGAGGCTTCCAGGGGCCAGAACTGGTTCCACCCATCGTCGGTCGTCCCTGGAGGCGGCTGACAGCAGAATGGCCATTGCCCGGCGCACCTGGGTGCTCATCAGTTGCAGCACGTTGGAGTCCATCACCTGTTGGTATATGGTCATCAGCAGGGTGGCGCACTCTTCGTTTGTAGTTGTGCGGGTGACCAGCGGATTGCGTACGATGGTCACCCGCTTAAACTGTCCTTTCAACGCGTTAAGTTCCATCTGGCTGCGTGCCACCACCACATAGGCTTTCATGGAAGGCAGGGTATGGCCGTGGGGGGTTATCACCAGACGACAGTCGGACGGCAGCGAGGGTTGTGGCTGCCCGTGCACATGCACAATATCAGGGTGTTGCTCAGCGTAGAGCCTTTTGAAGTCACGTGCCTTTGAGGCACAAAGCATGGTCACCTTTGTGCCTATGGTCTGAGTGAGCAATGCCACATAACGGGCCACTATGGAGTCATTGTCGTCGAAGTAATGCAGTATGGTCATAGCAGTTCATCGCTGGTGTAGCCTGTGGGTAGTGGTCGGCAGTTGTAGCATGAAGCCATGATTTCCCCATAGGCGCCCGCCGAGCGTATGGCAATCAGGTCGCCGCGATGGGCTTGGTTCAGGTCAATTTGTTTTCCGAAAACATCGGTCGATTCACAGATTGGCCCCACTACATCATAGGCTTCTAAGGGATCGTCGCTGGAAATGTTCTCAATTTTATGATAAGCCTGGTAGAGCGCTGGGCGGATAAGGTCTGTGAATCCGGCATCGACGATGCAGAATTTCTTTGTAGCCCCTTGTTTTATATATAATGTACGCGTGATGAGTGAACCCATCTGTGCAACTACGGCTCGTCCCAGCTCAAAGTGGAGAGTCTGGCCTGGGCGCAGTTTCAGCCGCTGGGCGTAGGTGTCGAAATAGGATTTAAAGTCGGCCATGTTCACACGGTTGGGATGCTGATAATCCACTCCCAGACCACCTCCTACATTGATGTGCTCCACCTTGATGTGGTGGCGCTCCAGTTGGTTCTGTAGGTCATTGATGCGGTTGCATAGGGCCTGGAAGTCACCCATGTCGAGTATTTGCGAGCCAATGTGAAAATGCAGGCCTACGAACTTCACGTTCTTCATCAGAGCGGCTTCCTCAATGACGGACTCCATGTCGCGCATGGCAATGCCGAACTTGTTTTCGGCCAGTCCGGTAGTGATGTTAGCATGGGTGTGAGCCCCCACATTAGGGTTCAGGCGGAAAGCCACGCGGGCCACCTTGCCTTTTTGGCTGGCCAGTGAGTTGATAACCTCCAGTTCAGCTATACTTTCTACATTAAAACAAAAAATGTCGCTATCAAGTCCCAGGTTGATTTCCCAGTCGCTCTTACCCACGCCTGCATAGACTATTTTTTGTGCAGGGAAGCCAGCACGCAGCGAGGCTTCAATCTCACCGCCACTAACGCAGTCAGCCCCCAGGCCGGCCTGGCGAATGGCTCGAAGTACCTTTGGGTTCGCATTGGCCTTTACGGCGTAGTGCACGCAGAAACCTTCGTGCTTGCCAGCCTCATGGTTAATGGTGTCGAGCGTGGAGCGCAGCAAGTCCATGTCGTAGTAGTAAAACGGTGTACGCAGCGGGGCAAAACGCTCGGTAGGGAAAGATCCTTTTCTCATGTGTTAAAAAGAACTTGAGATTCGGGATTTGAGATTTGTTGGCAGAACTGGGGCTTAAGTCTCAGGTCTCAAATCTCAAATCCTGAATCAGTTAGTTGAACAGGTGGTCACTCAGACTTTGCAAGGCGCGCTTCTTGTCCTCCTCACGGATGAGGAAGGAAATGTTATAGTTGGAACCGCCGTAGCTTATCATGCGGACGGGCACATCCTTCATGGCTTCCATGACGCGGGTCTCAAAACCAATGTTCGACCAGTCAAGATCGCCCACCACACAGATGATGCACATACCAGTGTCAACGGTAACGGTGCCGTATTTCTTCAGCTCGTCCATGATTCCTCCAAGGTGTGCAGAGTTATCGATGGACATTGACACACCTACCTCGCTGGTGCACACCATGTCAATAGGTGTCTGGTAGCTCTCGAAAATTTCAAACACCTTGCGAAGGAAACCCGTGGCCAGCAGCATGCGGCTGGATTTAATCTTGATGGCTGTGATGTTGTCTTTGGCGGCCACGGCCTTGATTTTTCCATACTCCGTGTGGTTAGAGATGGTAGTACCCTCGGCGTCGGGCTGCATGGTGTTCAGAAGGCGAACGGGAATGCCAGCATATTTGGCCGGTTGAACGCAAGTGGGGTGCAAAATCTTAGCACCGAAGTAGGCCAGCTCGGCGGCCTCTTCGAACTGTAGCTGGTGTACAGGCTGTGTCTTTTCTACCACACGCGGGTCGTTGTTGTGCATGCCATCGATGTCGGTCCATATCTGAATCTCCTCGGCTCCTATGGCTGCGCCAACGAGTGATGCCGTATAGTCGCTGCCACCCCGCTGTAGGTTGTCTACTTCGCCGTAGGCGTTACGGCAGATGAAACCCTGCGTGATGTACACCTGTGCACCAGCGTTCTGCTCCATTATGACGCCAAGCTTCTCTTTGATGTAGACGGGGTCTGGTTCGGCGTTCTTGTCGGTACGCATGAAGTCAAGGGCATTGAGCAGCACGGCGTTAATGCCCTGCTCTTTCATGTAGTTTACCACCATGTTGGTAGACATCAGCTCTCCCTGAGCCACGATGCTTTTCTCCTCAAACGAGGTGAACAGTTCCTTGGTGAAGGAACGAAGATAGTCAAACTCTTCGTGTAGGAAGTCGCGCGTCAGTGAAGCATACTCCTCAGAGGTGTACAGCTCTTGAATGTGTCGCTCGTACTTTCGCTCCAAGCCATTGATGACTTCGTTGGCTCCGTCTGGATTCTTCTTGTAGAGATAGTCGGAAATCTCAACAAGTGAATTGGTGGTTCCTGACATGGCCGAGAGGACGACAAACACCTGCTCGCCCGACCGGGTGACCAGGTTGGTCACCTCCTTCATGCGCTGCGGCGTGCCTACTGACGTGCCGCCAAATTTCATTACTTTCATCTTATGATATTTTTTGTGGATTGTCTGTTTGTGTGAGGCAGGGTGCCGTTGTGCCGTCCAGTTTTTCCAGTCGGCCTTCGTGGCACTTATATACAGTTCCTGGATATTGGTCGAGCAGTGCAATGTTATGAGTTGACATGACGACGGCGGTGCCTTTCTTGGCTATGCCGCTCAGCAGGTCCATAATGCCATTGGCGGTCTCGGCGTCAAGATTGGCTGTTGGCTCGTCAGCAACAATCAGCTCGGGACTGTTCAAAATGGCGCGGGCAATGGCGATGCGTTGCTGCTCACCACCAGACAGCTCGTGGGGCATGCAGTCCTTCTTGTCGGTCATTTCCACGTCAGACAGTACTTCGTCAATGCGAGCGGCAATCTCGTCTTTCTTTTTCCAACCAGTGGCGGCCAGCACAAACTGCAGGTTGCGACGTACGTTGCGGTCGGCCAGTAACTGAAAGTCTTGGAACACGATGCCCATCTGCCGGCGCAGGGCTGGTACATGTTTGCGTTTCAACGTCAACAGGTCATAGTCGAACACCATGGCTTGCTCTGCCTCGTCGATGTACAGCTCCTGGTAAATGGTCTTCAGCAGTGAGCTTTTACCCGAGCCTACACGTCCGATGATGTAGACAAATTCACCGTTGTCCACTTGGAAGTCAACGTCGCTCAGCACGGCCTTGCCGTCGAGCTGGTAAATATTTGCATGCTGATAGTCTATAATCATGTGGCAGAATGGATTATTTCATTTTTCCGGCTGCTTTCTGTTGGCGGCGCTGCTCGTCCCAGTGCGGATCATGGCGCTTTTGCAGTTCCAGGGCTATATCTTCAATTCGCAACCCCTTGCTGGTCAGCAGGACCAGCAGGTGGTAGAGCATATCGCTGGCTTCGTAAACCAGCTTGTCGTTTGTTCCGTTGGTGGCCTCAATGACGGTCTCAAGTGCCTCTTCTCCCAGTTTCTGGGACATCTTGTTCACGCCTTCACGAAAAAGCCGTGTGGTATAGCTGCCCTCGGGCATTTCTTCATGGCGTTTCTCTATGAAATCCTGAAGCTCTGCCAGAAACGATAATGGTGAGGCGTCGTTGCTCTCGCCCCAACAGGTATCTGTTCCCTTGTGACAGGTAGGGCCGAGTGGATGAGCCTTGACCAACAGCGTGTCGTTATCGCAGTCTATGGCCATGCTGACCAGTTCCAGATAGTTGCCGCTGGTCTCGCCCTTGGTCCACAGTGTCTGGCGGGTGCGGCTCCAGAAAGTCACGTGGCCTGTCTGCAGTGTTTTCTCGTAGGCTTCTTGGTTCATGAAGCCCAGCATGAG
>CAMNJH010000137.1 GCA_946541275.1 uncultured Prevotellaceae bacterium | reverse complement strand
ACCTTTGCAGCAAACTTCTAGAACAACGAAAACAAACATGAGAAATAACAATACAAACCCCACCCCTTGCCCCTCCCCTTGAAAGGGAGGGGAATGGCTACCGTCTCAAAAGCCGCATGGTCTTCCCCTCCCTTCCGCTCGGCGACGAAGGAGACTCTTGCTACCAACGGGACGCAAGAAGGGGAGGGGTCAGGGGTGGGGTCTGTAATTATGACATGAACGCTAATCAAGAAAAGAATGAACCACGAAGGAACTGACATGGCCCCCGTCAGTGAGGGGGCGCAGGAACAGATACTGGTGCGCATCACGGGTCAGGACCGCCCTGGACTGACGGCCAGCATCATGGGCATACTGGCCAGGTACGATGCCCAGATACTCGACATCGGCCAGGCCGACATACACTCCACGCTGTCGCTGGGCATCCTGATTCGCATGGACGAGACGCACTCAGGACAGGTGATGAAGGAGCTGCTGTTCAAGGCCACCGAGCTGGGCGTGAACATCGGCTTCTCGCCCATCAGCGATGATGAGTACGAGGACTGGGTGGGCCATCAGGGTAAGAACCGCTACATACTGATGCTGATGGGCCGCGAGCTGGAAGCCCGCCAGATAGAGGCTGCCACACGCGTCATTGCCGAACAGGGATTCAACATTGACGCCATACGCCGCATGACGGGCCGCAAGAGCATCAGGAACCCGGCCAAGCACGTGCGTGCCTGCATTGAGTTCTCACTGCGCGGCGAGCCGAAAGACCGCCAGGAGATGCAGAGCCAGTTCCTGAAGCTGTCGGCAGAGCTGGAGATAGACTTCTCGTTCCAGCGCGACGACATGTTCCGGCGCATGCGCCGCCTGATATGCTTCGACATGGACTCCACGCTGATACAGACGGAGTGCATTGACGAGCTGGCCGAGCGGGCCGGCGTGGGCGACCAGGTGCGCGCCATCACCGAGAGCGCCATGCGCGGCGAGATAGACTTCAAGGAGAGCTTCACCCGCCGCGTCTCGCTGCTGAAGGGCCTTGACGTCAGCGTGATGCAGGACATTGCCGAGCACCTGCCCATCACCGAGGGCACGGACCGGCTGATGACCATCCTGAAGCGCTGCGGCTACAAGATAGCCATCCTGAGCGGCGGCTTCACCTACTTCGGCGAGCACCTGCAGCGCCGCTACGGCATTGACTATGTGTATGCCAACGAGCTGGAGGTGGACGAGAACGGCAAGCTGACGGGGCGCTATGTGGGCGAGATTGTGGACGGCCACCGCAAGGCGGAGCTGCTGAAGCTCATTGCGCAGGTGGAGAAGGTGAACCTGGCGCAGACCATCGCCGTGGGCGACGGCGCCAACGACCTGCCCATGATCAGCGAGGCCGGACTGGGCATCGCCTTCCACGCCAAGCCACGCGTGGTGGCCAACGCCAAGCAGAGCATCACCAGCCTGGGCCTGGACGGCGTGCTCTACTTCCTGGGATTCAAAGACTCCTACCTGGGCGACCAGGGAAAACTATAGAAAGAAGCAACTCCCAACTCCCAACTCCTAACTCCTAACTCCTAATCAAAATGGGCATCATCATTGGAATTGACGTGGGCATCTCGACCACGAAGATAGTAGGACTGCGCGACGGGAAGCCATCGGCCCCCATCCGCATCAGCGCCGCCGACCCCATCACATCGCTCTATGGGGCATTCGGCAAATACCTGTACGACAACAACATACAGCTGAGCGACGTGGAGCACGTGATGCTGACGGGCGTGGGCGCCGCCTATGTGAAGAACGACGTTTACGGCGTGAGCACCAGCCGTTGCGATGAGTTCCTGGCCGATGCGCTGGGGGCACGCTACGAGTCGAAGCTTGACCACGTCATCGTGGTGTCGATGGGCACGGGCACGTCGTTCGTGATGTGCAACGGCGATGACATACGCCACATTGGCGGCATTGGCATTGGCGGCGGCACGCTGCAGGGCCTGTCGCGCATCATGCTGAACACGAGCGACATCAAGCAGGTGTCGGCACTGGCCATGCAGGGCAACATCAGCAACATCAACCTGCTCATTGGCGACATATCGGCCCAGCCCCTGCCCGGACTGCCCATGGAGGCCACGGCCAGCATCTTTGCACGGGCCCACAACGATGCCTCGCGCGAGGACATAGCCTGCGGCATCATCTCCATGGTCATACAGAGCATCGGGTCGGCCGCCGTGCTGGCTGCCCAGGGCACTGACTGCCGCGACATGGTGCTGATAGGCAACCTGTCGCTGCTGCCACAGTGCAAGGAGATTTTCCCGGCCCTGGAGAAGCTCTACGGCGTGCGCTTCCACATTCCCAAATACTCGGAATACTGCACCGCCATCGGCGCTGCACTGGCTTACAAGAACTGCTAGGGCGTTCAGTACTTCCTGACGATGCGCTCAATGGCCTTGTCGAGCGTTTCGGTAGGCTCAATGATGTTGTAGTCCTGCCAGAAGTCGGGGTCGCGGAAGTACTCCACCTTGTCGAAGAACGCATCGCGCTGGTCGAACGAGTCGCGGCCGCGTATGGGCTGTACGCCCTGTGCATCGGCCATGCTGGTGACCACCATCTCGCAGGTGGCGGTAAAGGAGGTGGCCAGCAGTCGCCGGCTCCAGTCGCAGTTGAAGCGGAACTGCGTGCGCACGTAGCTGAGCCGCCACACGTCGCCGTCGGTGTGGTAGTCCACCAGGAAGGTGACCTCGCGCGGCCGGAAGCGCACGCCCAGGGGCTTGCGCACCAGTATGGCCCGCGTGGCCTTCTCGCGGTCGCTCATGTCGAGCGAGAGCTCTATGCGTGTGAAGGCCAGCGTCTGGCGGTCAATGTACAACCTGCCCGTGTGCAGCGCATAGTGCAGCTGTCGGCGGGGCATGATGCTCACCACGTACTGCTGGCGGTCGCCAATGACCTGGGGCGCCTCCATCTTCATGTCGTAGTTGTCCAGGTCCTCGTCGTTCAGCAGGAAGTCAGGATTCTTCACCATATCAAGGACGACCGCCCCCATGGGTCCCCCGAGCACCTTCACGCTCAGCGTGTCGGAGCGCTTGGGACTGAGCAGGCGGCGCCCCTTGCGAATGGCCACGCGGTCGCGCCCCATGCCGCGGCCATAGGCGGACTTGTACATGTCGAGCACGCCTTCGGCCACCGTGATGAAGTGCTGGCGCTTCATGGCCGTCTCACGATAGAAGCAATGGTAGAGCTCAGGCTGCCGGGGGTAGTTGTGTGTGATACGGCCAATGGCCTTCTGCACCAGCTGACGGGGGTCGTCGGCCACCACCAAGAGCTCGCTCAGCTGCACGGAGGCAGGCCGCAGCCTGACGGTGAGCCCACTGGTCCCTGCCGACAGCAGCACACGCTGCGTCCTGTAGCCCAGATGCGACACCACGATGGCCCGGGGCAGCGAGTCCATCTTCAGCACGAAGTAGCCGTCGTCGTTGGTCACCACGGCCACCGTCCGTCCCTCATCGCTTACGCTGGCTCCGGCTATCCTCTGCCCGTCGGCAGCTGCCACCACGGTGCCGCTCACCGTGGCCAGCTGAGCATGCAGATGCAGGCAGCCCAGCATCAGCACCATGAACACTAGAAGAGCCTTTCTCACCATTTTCTTCTCGTTTAGGTTTTTGTGGCAACAAAGATAGTGCTTTTTTGGCAAACTACCAAACGCCAGACTTACTTTTCGCAAGGAAAAGGAAATAAAAACTTCATTTTCCTTTCTTTTCTCTTACTTATTTATTACCTTTGCACAGTTTTTTAAATTGTTCAACCATGAAGAAACTAGCAACTTTCACTGCCTGCTGCCTGATGGCCCTGAACATGCAGGCACGCAGTTACATCGTGATGCAGCGCGACAGCATCCCTGCCGACACGACAAAAACAGTACAGGCAGACAGCCTGAAGCAAGAGGAGCCTCCGAAGAAAAAGGAGGAGACGGAGTACGAGAAACTGATCAAGAAGGGCGGCGTGACCACGGAGGGCCTGTTCCGCGTGCGCCATATTGAGGACAAATACTACTATGAGGTGCCCGACTCGCTGCTGGGCCGCATGCTGCTGTTCGTGACGCGCTTCACGGCCGTTCCCCAGCAGTTCGGCCAGTTCGCCGGCGAGGAGATAACGCACTGCACGCTGTACTTTGAGCAGCGCGACACCACGCAGCTGCTGCTGCGCCAGTACGTGCTGAGCCATCTGAGCGACCCCAACGACCAGATTACCCGCACGCTGGAGAAATCGACCATCGACCCGATGGTGATGTCGTTCAAGGTCATAGGACGCAATGAGGAGAAGGACGCCAGCCTGATTGAAGTGACAGGACTGTTCAAGGGCGACAGCCAGCTGACGTCGCTCAGCGGCAATACCAAGACGGCGCTGAAGATAGGCGGCCTGCAGGCCGACCGTACCTTCATAGACACCATGAAGGTCTACCCCACCAACATTGAGATAGCCACCACCCGCACCTATGGTACCAGTGGCACCTCTTCGCCCGCCTCGCGGACGGGCTACATGACCATGGCGTTCAACACCAGCATGGTGCTGCTGCCCCTGGAGCCCATGCGCAAGCGACTGTGGGACGACCGCGTGGGCTATTTCGTCAACAGCTTCGTGCGCTTCAGTGACGACCAGCACAAGACGCAGCACGAGTCGTTCATCTCGCGCTACAAGCTGGTGCCCAAGGACAAGAAGAAATACCTGCGCGGCGAGCTGGTGGAGCCCGAGAAGCAGATTGTGTACTACATAGACCCCGCCACGCCCAAGAAGTGGGTGCCCTATCTCATACAGGGTGTGAACGACTGGAACGTGGCTTTCGAGGCCGCCGGATTCAAGAATGCCATTGTGGCCAAGGAGCTGCCCGACGACGGCAGCGTCAGCCTGGACGACGCCCGCTTCTCGGCCATCTGCTATCTGCCCAGCGAGACGGAGAATGCCTACGGCCCCCACATCATCGACCCCCGCTCGGGCGAGATTATCGAGGCTCACATCTGCTGGTATCACAACGTGATGAACCTGCTCACCAAGTGGTACATGGTGCAGTGCGGCCCGCTGGACAAGCACGCCCAGAAGATGAAGTTCGACGACAAGCTGATGGGCGAGCTCATCCGCTTCGTCAGCAGCCATGAGGTGGGCCACACGCTGGGCCTGCGCCACAACATGGGCGCCTCGTTCGCCACTCCCGTGGAGAAGCTGCGCGACAAGCAATGGGTGGAGAAGAACGGCCACACCGCCTCGATCATGGACTATGCCCGCTTCAACTATGTGGCCCAGCCTGAGGACAAAATCAGCCAGAAGGGCCTGTTCCCCCGCATCAACGACTATGACAAGTGGGCCATCAAGTGGGGCTACCAGTGGCGACCGGAATTCAAGGACGAATACGAGGAAAAGGAGAAACTGATGACCGAAACGAGCAAGGTGCTGCGCGGCAACCAGCGCCTGTGGTTCGGCGGTGAGGGGCACAGCAGCGACCCGCGTGCACAGACCGAGGACCTGGGCGACAACTCGGTGAAAGCCTCGGAATACGGCTTGATGAACCTGCGCCGCGTGATGGAGAACCTGCCCCAGTGGACCAAGCAGGACAACGACCAGTATGACGACCTGAGAGAGATGTACCGCGCCGTCATAGACCAGTTCAACCGCTATCGCGGACACGTGATGCGCAACATTGCCGGACGCGAGGACAACAACATGCCTGGGCGCGAGCCCCAGGGCTTCACCCCGAAGGAGCGCCAGCAGGAGGCCCTGGAGTATGTGGGACGCAACATCTTCACTGCGCCCGAATGGCTCTACCCCGAGAACATCATCTACAAGGTGGGCGTCAACCCCTCCAGCAATCAGAACTCCATGCAGGAGATGCTGGTCAACCAGCTGCTGAGCACCTCCACCCTGAACTCGCTCTGCGACCAGGGCTACTACCCCGTCGACGAATACCTGAACGACCTCTTTGCACAGGTGTGGAAGCCCGCCAGCGGCAGCCAGTGGCAGCAGAAGGAGCGCCGCCATCTGCAGCGGGCCTACGTGCAACAGCTGGACCGCCTGCTCAATCCCCCTGCCAACGCCTCGTTTGCCTCGCTCATCGACAGCCGCGACGCCCTGCTCTACGTGCTGCAGCACCTGAACAAGATTGAGCAGTTCTGCAAGAGCCAAGGCGGCCAGGGCGATGACATCAGCTCACTACACTACGAAGAGCTGCTCAGACAAATCAAGCTCATCCGCGATAAGCGAACCGAGCCCTAAGCATTAAAAAAACAAAAAAACATCTGCCTGTTCTGCGGAATGAGCAGATGTTTTTGTATCTTTGCACAACATTATCACTTAAAAACTAAAAACTGATTAAAAACTCATGAAAGCATTTAACGACAAAAACTTCGTGCTGGAGACCGAGGTCGCCCAGGACTTGTATCACAACCATGCAGCCAAGATGCCCATCATTGACTACCACTGCCATCTGATTCCCGAGATGGTGGCCAACGACCACCGCTTCAAGAGCATCACCGAGCTGTGGCTGGGCGGCGACCACTATAAGTGGCGTGCCATGCGCACCAACGGCGTGGATGAGCGCTATTGCACCGGCAAGGACACCACCGACTGGGAGAAATTCGAGAAGTGGGCCGAGACCGTTCCCTACACGCTGCGCAACCCCCTGTATCACTGGACGCACCTGGAGCTGAAGACCGCCTTCGGCATTGAGAAACTGCTCAGCCCGAAGACCGCCCGCGAAATCTTCGATGAGTGCAATGAAAAGCTGAAGAGGCCCGAGTTCAGCGCCCGCGGCCTGATGAAGCACTACCACGTGGAGTGTGTGTGCACCACCGATGACCCCGTGGACGACCTGCACAACCACATTGAGTACGCCAAGCACAAGGCCGATGACGACCCCATCATGATTCCCGCCTGGCGCCCCGACAAGGCCATGAACATTGAGAAGCCCGAGTTTGCTGCCTACGTGCACCAGCTGGAGCAGGTCAGCGGCGTCACCATCACCAAGTTCGCCGACATGGTGAATGCCCTGAAGAATCGCCACGACTTCTTCGCTGCCAATGGCTGCAAGCTGAGCGACCACGGCATTGAGGAATTCTACGACGAGGACTACACTGACTCGCAGATTGAGGTTATCTTCGAGAAGGCTATGCGCGGACAGCAGCTGGCCAACATGGAAATCCGCCAGTACAAGAACTGCTTCCTGACCGTCATGGCCGAGATGGACGCCGACGCCGGCTGGACACAGCAGTTCCACTATGGCGCCATACGCGACAACAACACCGCCATGTACAACCAGCTGGGCCCCGACACGGGCTTCGACAGCATCGGCGAGTTCAACACCGCCCGCGCCATGTCGAAATTCCTGAACAAGCTGAACATGAAGGGCAAGCTCACGCGTACCA
>CAMNJH010000136.1 GCA_946541275.1 uncultured Prevotellaceae bacterium | reverse complement strand
CAAAGGATGGTCGCGCTTACACAAAGGTTATCAAGATGGTAAAGAGCCCCAAGACGGGCGCTTACATCTTCGACGAGCAGATGGTTCCCAATGAGGCCGTAAAGGACTTCTTCAAGAACTAATCAGATTCTTATAAATCATTTCATATTGAGCCGCTACCTTGAGATAGTCATGGTGGCGGCTTACATATTCTATACTCTGTTGTTTCAGGCTGGGTACCAGTTCTGGATGGAGCACCAGTTTTTCTAGTTCCTGGCAGACGTTGTCATAGCTAGGAACTACATTGATAATGGGGCGTAGCTTTTCTTCGTGGAGTATTTCATAGCTCTCAGGTTCTCCACCTCCTATGCAGATAATGCCTTTCGACATAGCCAGCAGTGCATTCATGGCAGGCGTGTAGCTGTACAGCTGGTCCATAATGGCATCGCTGGTGTCCATCATGTGCTGATATTGCTCAAAGGGCACACCTTCGGCTTTGACAATCTCTATCAGGTCGGGATATCTTTGTGCAATTGTCTCAGCCGCACGAAGCATGATGTCGGTCCCCTTGTAGGCACTGCGCCCACGGCTGATGCCGATGAAGATTTTGAGCTTTTTGTTCCTTCCGTCCTCTGCGTTTGCCAAATGGCCGGCTGCTGACAAACCGCTTTTGATAGGCAGTGGGACGAAGTGTAGCTTTTGTGGGAAATAAGGCTCATAGCAGATGTAGTCATCGTAAAGCCCTGCAATGATGGCATCACAGTCATTTGCAATCATCTTGTTGAGTTCCTCTTTTGGAGTGCCCATCCAGTCGCGTTGCTCGCGAATGGCGGGTTCGTCGGTGCGCACTTGGTCGCCTATGTTAAAGTCGCTATAGCGCATGGGCTTCCGGTAGGTACATTCGTGCACCCAGTAGTAGTCCATACCCATTGCGCAGAGAATCACTCGCTTGTTGTGTCGGCGGAGGTAGCGATAAATGGGGAAGATGCGCTCGGCTTTCAGTTCCAGGAACATGGGGTTGATCAGCTGAACGATGTCGTAGCCACGCCATCGGGGCAACAGGCTGTAAACTTTAGCCATCAGCAACATGCCTCCAAGCTTTCCCGGAGTGCGGGCCAGGTCTATGTCGCGCGGATAATTCTTCCAGAAATCACCGTTCGAGGCTACGGTCACCTGATGCCCCCGCTGGCGTAGTCCCTCAGCCAGCGTATTGTGAACATTGCTGTATTCTCCCAGTAGCAGTATTTTCATTATTCCTTATTGAGTATGGGTAATGTACGCATCAGCATGGTGATGCCGATTGAGCTGTTTGTCATACGGCGGAACCATTTGTATTTCTTGGTGTAATCACGGTCGGGCAGGGGGAAGAGCCCTTCTTTTTTCAGTTCCTCCAGCTGACGGTCCAAATAGTGTCTGTTTTTCGTCAGGACGATGACATTATAGATGTAGTCCATGGTCAGTTGCGCTATGCGACGCTGCATGGCCACGCGCTCCTCGGGGGGTAGCGTGCTGCTTTTCTGGCGGAGGTTGAAAATGATGCTCTTTGAGTCGTGGAGGCGGGCCAGATGGCTGCGCATATCCTTACGGTTGATAGCCGACATGGGGCGCTGCCGATAGTAGTATGCTCGTGCTGTGGTAGTGATGACGCTGTCGGCGCGCAGCATGAGCTGCGGGGTGAATTCCTCGTCCTCTCCAAAGGCTATGCCGGGGGTGAATCGCAGGCTGCCGATGATGGAACGCCTGAAAATCATTCCCCATACCGAGCCGTGGATATTGCTTTGTCGGAGGAGTGTGGCCCCAGGCAGGGGCTTCTCGTCCTTGAAGTCAATGGTGGAAGCTTCTGCCTTTTCGCTATAGTCATACATTACCATATCGCAGTTGTTATAGCGCACCACATCGAGAACATGTTCATAGGGACTGCGCAGCAGCAAGTCGTCGGCATCAATGAACTGAATGAAGGTTCCTTCGGCCATTCGCAGTCCGGTATTGCGAGCAACTGCCACGCCGCTGTTTTTCTGGCGTATGTAAATCAGCTCATCGGCCAGCTCTGCCAGTTCTGTCATGGGCGACTTGTCAGAGCCGTCGTCGACGATGATGATTTCGCGCTCGAATGCTCTTAATGACAGTGCACGAATGCTCTGAATGCATTCTGTCAGCATACCATCGGGCACATTGTAGGCGGGAATGATGAAGCTTACTAGTTTCTGTGAGTTATTTTGTTGATCTTGCATAGTCCGTTTATTCCGGTTAGGTTTTGAAGAAAGGCTTTTAGCCTTTGTGGTGCAGAGAGTCCTTGTGAGAAAGGACTGATGAGCTGTCGTTGCATGATGGGCTGACGTCCGGTGAGCCGACAAACATCCAGTTGAATGTTCAGAACGTGCATATAGTAGCGGGCGTCATACCATTCAGGCAGCAATTTGACGTGTGATTCAAGCAGCATCAGCAGTTCTTCGCCTGTTGCATTGGCGGTGATGCCTTTTTCGTTGGCACAATAATAGTAAAGTCCCTTGTTGGAGGTTACAATCCTCTTTGATTTCCGTAAGAGGGCAGGCATGGTGGCCACATCCTCAAAGACTTTTCCCACAGGGAAGCGTATCTGCTCAAAAAGTTCATGGTGGAAAATCTTGTTCCATGCGTAGCAGTGCTCGTAACCATACCCTTTCAGCCAATAGTCTTGCGCGCTGGTGAAAGAGGTCTCAGGGAACATGATGCGGCTTTGTCGTGCTGAGCCATAGAACCTATAGAGTGGAAATTCCACGATGTCGGCTTGTTCAGTGAGGGGTATCAGTTGCTCGTAGGTGTCTTCCTCCAGGAAATCATCGCTGTCTACGAAAGTAATCAATGCGCCCCGTGCCACCTCTATACCGGCATTCCGTGCGTCGCTCAGCCCACCGTTCTGCTTGTGGATGACCTGGATGCGCTGGTCCCTCTTTGCCCATTCGTCGCACAACCTAGGACAATCGTCGGGCGAACCGTCGTCGACCAGAATGATTTCCAAGTCCCTGAATGACTGGCCAGTGACGGACTGCAGGCAGCGACTTAACGTTGCCTCCACCTTGTAAACAGGAATAATGATGCTAAGCTTCATGGCTGCCTCCTTTCCAAATCTTCGCCTTGAGACGGGTGGTGATTCCCTTCAGGTGCATTCTCTGGTCTAACTGCTTATAGCAGAAGATGAAGCCACCTGTGGTCAGTATGGCCATGAGCGAATACTTGACGATGGTACCGTGTATGTAGGAAGCGCCCAGGCATGCTGCCGTCAGCAGCGTGGTGAAGGTAATCAGGTGCAGGCATTCCTTTGACAGCGTGAAACCATACCTCCAGCGTATCAGGACGATGCAGACGATGAAGTCGACTATCGACGTAATCAGCGCACCATAGCCAAGTCCGTCGAGTCCCATGAAGTAGTATGAGAGGGCCATGATGGTGAAGGTCTTGGCGCAGCCCCACACGGTCTCTACCCAGAAGATGAAGGGCGTGTCGCTCTTGGCATAGGCAATATAGTCCATCGGGAAGCACAGGGCCTTGAAGATGCCGGCCATGCCCAGCAGTCGCACCATGCGCCCCGTCTCCAGGAACTCATCGGTCAGCAGGATACTGATGGCCACGGGGGCAGAAAGGATGAGGAGCATGATGATGGGCGTCATAATCAGTGAGATGATCTCCGTTTGCTGGTTGACCAGCCTGAAGGCTTCTTTCACGTCGGTCTTGATAAGCCCCGACAGGTGCGGGTAATAGTCGGCTGCCATGGCCGTGAATATCAGTCCCACGTACTGGGTGGTAATGGTGCTGGCAGCCTGGTAGAATCCGACGTCGTTCAGACTGCCCAGGCGGCTGATGTACACCGTCAGGGCATAGGTGGTGAGTGTGCCCAGCAGTGTTCCTGCTGTCATCACGATGCCGAACTTGATGATGCCGCTGCCGCGCTGCCACATGGTGCGCAGCGAGATATGTTCACGCTCCTGCCGACTCCGTTTGTCCTTATAGCTGAGTGTCTTGATGATGACGAAATACACCACGCTGCCCACTATCATTGCAGGCACAATGCCTTCTATTCCCCAGATGTAATAGATGGGCACGCTGAGCAGCAGTCCGCAAAGTGGGGGAACGATGGAGCAGAATGCCAACAGTTTGTAGCGGCGCATACCCTGCATGATGGTCAGTTCACCAGTGCCAATCACATTGAAGAACACGGCTGCTGCCAGTAAAAGGAAATACTTGGTGTAATCAGTGGTGCCGAATGACAGTTGGGAGATGAAAGGCGACAGTGCCACCGTGATGATGACGCCAATGATGGCAGCTGCCATTACCAGGCGCCTCACCAGTCGGATGGTGGCAGCCAGAATCTTGGCATCCTCGCTGGCGTTCGCTTTCGAGATGTCAGGAACGGCCGCTACGTTCAGACCCATGAGTGACAGCTGCTGCAGGCCGTTGGACGCGTTGTTGATGACCGACGACACACCCATGCCTTCCGAGCGCAGGATGGTGGCCACGAACTTTCCCCTGATGACATTGAACAGCGTGCCCAGCACCTGTGCGCCACCGAAAATGGTGGTGCTCGACAGGATGCGCCTGTAGGTACTGACTTGCTGCTTATTCTCCATGGTTCAGTCTGTCTGAAAATTGATGATGTCGTACGGCCTTCCTTCAGTCAGCGCTGCTGCATAAGGGAAACCACTGTTGTGCATGCCGGGGCCCCGAAGCAGATAGACGTGGTTGGCGTGGGCAATAGTGAAGAAGTCCAGGAAAGTTTTCTCGTAGTACCCGTAGTCGTGTACTTTGTCATTTCCTATGTGCGACACGGTTCCTGGTATGATGTAAGCGCCCATTTCGGTCTGGGCTTTCCTTAGGAAAGTAATGCTGTCAGAACATACCACCACGGTCTGTCCCTTGTGCTTTTCTTTCAGCGTTCCTATTTGTTGCAGGCAGCCGCTGATGAGTTTGTCGCGCTCGTCGTAGGGTAGGGGCTCACTGTACACTTCTTCGTTAAAGTCATCCAGTAGATTGCAGAAGCGGGCTGACACGGTGACGTAGCTTCTTCCAATTTCACCCCTGATAGCTTCCAGATGCTCCGCCAGTTTCTTGGAGGGCTTGAACAGCTGGCCGAAGTCGTGGCCGAAGTCCTTGTCATAGCAGAAGGCGGCATTGCTGTAGACGTGTACCTGGTGTCCCTGATGCCTGCTCAATTCCTTGTTGAACAATGCCAGGTGTTCATGATTCTCATGTCCTGTGACTGACTGCGCCACGATGCGTCTTACCTGTTCACGGTTGAAACATATCTCACCTGGCTTTATGCGCCAGTCGTAAACGGCTGGTTCCAGATAGTCTTCCAACAGGAACGGATGGTTGAAGAACAAGCGGAAGTCGCGGTTTGTCTCTCTGCACGCCTGATACAAGCTGACGGCACCACGCAGTCTGTCGACCAACCCGCCGCTCTCTGTGTTCCCGCAGAACATGCTGACCACCACGGGCGTCACGTCCTTCCTCTCTTTCTCTGTGTAGCTTGCCTCCAACTGTTCACGCATTTTCTGCTCTGTGCGACGGCGTATCACCTTATCGCCGTAGAAGTTCGGACAAAGGCGCTGCATGGCTTTTTCAACCAGTAGTGCAGGGGAATAGCGCAGGCAGAACAAGGCAAGAACCAGGGGAAAACTGCACAGGTTGGCAAACTGTATGCGCTCACCTCCTGTCAGCACCTGCTTGTCCAGCTTCTTGAAACAGGTGGCCAGGTTCTGGTGTATTTCCGCGTCGGCAAAGTCCAGCTGTCGATGGTTCCTGACATAGAGCGACATTTTCCAGCGCCAATCGCAGAAGGCCTTGCGCTGCATGCGCTGATACTCTGTGCTGCCAGAGCCAAACTCCCGTGCTGCCAGGTCAATGAGCTGTATGTTTGTCTTTTGCGTGTGGAAAAGCTTGGGCGAAATAGTGCTGGTGATGGAGGCCTGATGGTTCTGGTAGAAATAACAAGCCTGCGAGAAAGCCACTCGCTGTGCTTGTAGCAGATAGAGCCGCTCATCCACCTCGTCAGAGTTCATCCAGATGGGCTCGTGCTTCTCCGGCCAGCTGCTGTTCACCCAAATGTTGTGGCGATAGAGGCCTCCGTTGCATCCTATCCGCCATTCGGGGGCGGTGTCTTTCACCAGTTCCCGTCCGGTATAAACCTGGGAGGTGTCAAAATCTTCCGTGGGAAGCACACTGGTGACCTGCCCGTTGTCCAGGTTCACGAACACCATCTTTGGATATACGATGTCGGCCTGCGTCTCCAGCATTCTGTTGAGCATCACAGCCAGATAGTCATCGTCCAGCCGGTCGTCAATGTCCAATGGCAGGATGAACAGCCCTTTTGCCTCAGCTACGGCATGATCGCGTGGCTGTTTGGCCGATCCGCTGGGACGCTGGCTGAACAGTCGCACACGGCTGTCCTTCTTTGCTATCTCGCTGAGCAGGGCAAAAGAATAGTCGGTTGAGCCGTCGTCGACCACAACCCACTCCCAGTCTGTGTGTGTCTGCCTGGTAAGGCAGTTGTATGCTTTCTGAACGAAGTGCTCACCATTGTAGACTGGCGTCACTACCGAGATCAGTGTATGCTCTTCTGCAGGAATACTCATCTTATTAAAGATAACGATGAAATGGGCCTTTTATTATATAAAAGGAGCCTATCTTTACCTGAAATTTCCACCTAAGTTTGGGGGCATGTTGTAAAAAGCAGAATTAATTTTGGTTTTTTGGCTGATTTGCACTAACTTTGCAAACCGATTATGGAAAATCTGTTAGAACAACTCAACGAGAGCCAGCGTGAAGCCGTGCTCTACTGTGACGGCGCATCGCTGGTCATTGCCGGTGCCGGTTCAGGCAAGACGCGTGTGCTCACCTACAAAATAGCCTATCTGCTGCAAGAGAAGCAGCTGGCACCCTGGAATATTCTGGCTCTGACGTTCACCAACAAGGCAGCCCGCGAAATGAAGGAGCGCATTGGCCGGCTGGTGGGTGAGGAGCGCGCCCGCTACCTTCAGATGGGTACCTTCCACAGCGTCTTTGCCCGCATCTTGCGTAATGAGGCGCCAGCCATAGGCTACCAGTCCAGCTTTACCATCTACGACCAGGCCGATTCCCGTTCGCTGGTAAAGAATATCATCAAGGAAATGAAGCTTGACGATAAGGTATATAAACCCTCGACGGTGGCCGACCAGATTTCCATGGCCAAGAACCACCTCATCCTGCCAGATGCTTTCGTCAACTGCTCGCTCTATGACCAGAAGCACCCGCTGGTGGCTGAGGTCTACAAACGCTATGCCGCCCGCTGCCGCCAAGCTAATGCCATGGACTTTGACGACTTGTTGCTGCAGACCTTCCTGCTGTTCGGGCAGCACGAAGATGTGCGCCGCAAGTATGTGGAGAAGCTCCATTACGTGCTGGTCGATGAGTATCAGGAC
>CAMNJH010000135.1 GCA_946541275.1 uncultured Prevotellaceae bacterium | reverse complement strand
CATTAACATTGACCCCAATATCAACACCCCTAAGATTTTCCCCACTAGCCGCATGGTTTCGTCGCTGATGAACATGCCCGTGCAGCCCAACAAGGCCATCGTGGGCCGCAACGCCTTTGCGCATAGCAGTGGCATTCATCAGGATGGCGTGCTGAAGAATGTGCAGACCTATGAGATTATGGACCCAAAGGACGTGGGCATCGACGACAACAGCATTGTGCTCACTGCTCGCAGTGGCCGTGCGGCACTGAAGCATCGGTTGCATGTCAATGGCGTTGATGTGAGCGACGAGAAGAAGATTGACAAGATTTACGAGAAGTTCCTGCAGCTGGCCGACCAGAAGAAAGAGGTGACCGATGCCGACGTGCTCATGCTGGCTGGTGCCGACACGGCCGACCAGCATGCCGTTCGCCTTGATTTCCTGCAGGTTACTACGGGAAAGGGTGTGAAGAGCGTGGCCAGCATAGGCCTGGACATCAGCGGTCAGAAGTTCGAGGCTGCCAGCAGTGGCAATGGTCCCGTCGACGCCGCCATCAAGGCGTTGAAGCGCATCATCATGAAGCAGATGACGCTGAAGGAGTTCACCATTCAGGCCATCTCAAAGGGAAGCGACGATGTGGGCAAGGTTCACATGCAAGTGGAATACGACGGCCAGCTCTACTATGGTTTCGGCGCTAACACCGACATCGTCACCGCCTCTGTTGAAGCATATATCGACTGTATCAATAAGTTTAAGAAATGAATACGCTCTTTGATAAGATATGGGATCGGCACGTTGTGCAGGTTGTTCCCGAAGGGCCCACGCAATTGTATATTGACAGGCTGTATTGCCATGAGGTGACGTCGCCGCAGGCTTTCGACGGCTTACGGGCACGGGGCCTCAGGTGCTTCCGTCCGGAGCGCATCTACTGCATGCCCGACCACAACACGCCGACGCACGACCAGGACAAGCCCATTGCCGACCCTGTCAGTAAGAAACAGGTTGACACCCTGGCCCGCAATGCACAGGAGTTCGGCCTTACTCACTATGGAATGATGAGTCCCGATAATGGCATTATCCATGTGGTGGGGCCCGAGAAGGGCTTGTCGCTGCCTGGTATGACCATCGTCTGTGGCGACTCCCACACGTCGACCCATGGCGCCATGGGAACCGTGGCCTTTGGCATAGGGACCAGCGAGGTGGAGATGGTGCTGGCTTCACAGTGCATTCTGCAGCAGAAACCCAAGTCCATGCGTATCAGCATCAACGGGCAGTTGGGTAGGGGAGTGACGGCCAAGGACGTGGCTCTCTTCCTGATGAGCCGCCTGACTACCAGTGGGGCTACAGGCTACTTCGTGGAATATGCTGGCGACGTGGTGCGCTCCATGTCCATGGAAGGCCGGCTGACGCTGTGCAACCTTTCCATTGAGATGGGGGCTCGGGGCGGATTCATAGCCCCTGATGAGGTCACTTTTGCCTATCTGAAAGACAAGCCCTTCGCTCCTAAAGGAAAGGCCTGGGACAAGGCCGTCAGCTATTGGAAAACCCTGAAGAGCGATGCTGATGCCGTGTTTGATAAGGAATTGATATTCAACGCGAAAGATATAGAACCGCGAATTACTTATGGAACCAATCCTGGCATGGGAATCAGCATTACGGAGTGCATCCCTGAGCGGGTTGGTGAGGATAAATCGCTGAGTTATATGGGCTTCCGGGCCGGGCAGAAACTGCTGGGCACAAAGGTTGACTATGTCTTCCTCGGGGCCTGCACCAACGGACGGATAGAAGACTTCCGAGCCTTTGCCCAGATTGTTCGGGGGCGCCAGAAGGCAGCCGACGTGGTGGCATGGCTTGTGCCTGGCTCATGGGCTGTCGACCGTCAGATCCGTGAAGAGGGCCTTCATCAGATTCTCGAAGCCGCCGGCTTTGAGATTCGTCAGCCAGGATGCTCTGCCTGTCTGGCCATGAACGATGACAAGGTGCCAGTCGGAAAAATTTGTGTCTCTACCAGCAACCGCAACTTCGAGGGACGTCAGGGACCTGGCGCCCGCACCATTCTGGCCAGCCCGCTTGTGGCTGCCGCAGCTGCTGTCACAGGAGTAATCACCGATCCAAGAGAATTGCTATGAAACAGAAGTTTGACATCATCACCAGCACCTGCGTGCCGCTTCCGCTGGAAAATATAGACACTGACCAGATTATCCCGGCCCGCTTCCTGAAGGCTACCGACAAGGCAGGCTTCGGTGAAAACCTTTTCCGTGACTGGCGCTACGACAAGGATGGCCAGCCCATTGCCAGTTTCCCGCTCAACAATCCTGCCTATGCTGGCAGCGTCATTCTTGTGGCGGGCAAGAACTTCGGTTCTGGCTCCAGTCGTGAGCATGCTGCCTGGGCCATTGCGGGCTATGGCTTCCGTGTGGTTATCAGCTCGTTTTTTGCTGACATCCACAAGAATAATGAACTGAACAATTTTGTGCTCCCCGTGCAGGTGAGTGAACTCTTCTTGCAGGAGCTGTTCCAGAGCATCCAGACCGACCCGAAGACTCTGGTCGAAGTTGACCTGCCCCGGCAGACCGTGACCAACAAGGCTACTGGGCACAGCGAGCATTTCGACATCAACGGCTATAAGAAGCACTGCCTGATGAACGGCCTTGACGATATTGATTTCCTGGTGGCTAACAAAGACAAGACAGAACAGTGGGAACAGAACCTCGCTTCATAGAGATTATGGACTCCACGCTGCGTGACGGCGAGCAGACCAGCGGCGTCAGTTTCCTGCCTCATGAGAAACTGATGATTGCCCGTATGCTGTTGCGCGACCTCAATGTTGACCGCATCGAGGTGGCCTCGGCGCGTGTGTCCGAAGGTGAGAAGGAAGCCGTGAAGATGATTTGCCGCTATGCTCACCAAATAGGACGCCTTGACAGCGTGGAAGTGCTAGGATTTGTGGATGGCCATCAGTCGGTCGACTGGTTGCTTGAAGCCGGTGCCCGTACGCTCAATCTGCTCACCAAGGGCTCCAGACGGCATTGCGTGGAGCAGTTGAAAAAGACGCCTGAGGAACATATTGCCGACATCCTGGCCACGGTGGACTACGCCCGCCAGCAGGGCGTCAGCGTCAATGTGTATCTGGAGGACTGGTCGAACGGAATGAAAGACTCCCCCGACTATGTCTACCAGCTGATGGAGGCGCTGGTCCCCCTCTCGTCGGCCCGGATGCAGGGCGGTCCCATCCGTCGCTTCATGCTGCCCGATACACTGGGCATCATGAACCCCTTGCAGGTGGTAGAGTACTTCCGGAAGATGCAGAAGCACTACTCTGACCTTCATTTTGATTTCCATGCTCACAACGACTACGATCTGGCCGTGTCCAATTCGCTGGCCGCTGCTCTGAGTGGAGCCCGTGGCCTGCATGTCACGGTGAATGGGCTGGGGGAGCGCTGTGGCAATGCGCCGCTCAGCAGCGTGCAGGTCATCCTGAAAGACCAGTTCAACGCCCTGACCAGCATCCATGAGGACCGGATGATGGAGGTGAGCCGCCTGGTGGAGAGCTATAGCGGCATTGCCATAGCCCCCAATCAGCCTATCATTGGCGACAATGTGTTTACGCAGGTGGCTGGCGTCCATGCCGATGGCGACCAGAAAGGCAATCTTTATCACAACCTGCTGGTGCCCGAGCGCTTTGGCCGTCGCCGCGAATATGCCATGGGCAAGAACAGTGGGCGGGCCAATATAGCGCGTAATCTGGAGGAGCTGGGGCTGGAGCTGACGCCCGAACAGACGCAGCGCGTCACCCGCCGCATTACCGAGCTGGGCGACCGCAAGGAAGTGGTCACACAAGACGATCTGCCCTACATCGTGAGCGATGTGCTGAAGCACGACGTCACTGAGGACAAGGTGAAGCTGGTCAGCTATCAGGTCTCGCTGGCTTATGGCTTGAAGCCTCTGGCCAATGTAAAAGTGGAAATCAACGGTCAGCAGTATGAGGGTCATTCATCGGGCGATGGTCAGTACGATGCCTTTGTGAAGGCCCTTCGCAAGATTTACAGGGAATATCTTGACCGCACCTTCCCGTTGCTCCAGAACTATGCCGTCACCATTCCTCCTGGAGGCCGCACCGATGCCCTGGTGCAGACGGTCATCACTTGGCAGATGCCTGATGGAAAGCCCTTACGCACCCGGGGGCTGGACGCTGACCAGACTGAGGCCGCCATCAAGGCCACCATCAAGATGCTGAACATCATTGAGCAGTAGTCTCCTCTGCGTAAAGCCGTTCAAACTGCTGCCGCAGGGCCTGTTCGTCAGCTATGATGGCACGCAGCTCCTTCAGTTTTTCTTCGTTGGGCGAACCGGGAATCCATAGCCTGATATAGCCATGGGCTGAGTATTTCTGGTCCATGTGTTCGCGGAAGCGCTGCCAGTGCTGTTCTTTACTCAGTTCGGAATAGTTGCTCAACCCGTACTGCACCGTGCGGCGGAACACCTGTTCGGGCACGATGTCGCGGTCGGCCTCAGCCACAATCTTGCCATAGAGGCTTCGCGGGGCTCTCGAAGCCGATGCCCGATGGTCTTCAATGGCTTCTTTCATGATTTTAATCTTTTCGTCTGAGAACCAGCGCCTTAATCGTGCGTCTGAGGCCAGTATTTTTCCACCTGTGATGTGGTGGACAGCCCTGGGCCCCGACATGCCCATGTCGTGATAGGCTGCAATGGTGTAGACCATGTCCGTGTCGGCCCCCGTGCGGGCTGCCAGCTCAAGTGAGCGGCGAATGACGCGCGTGACGTGCTCCAGGTTGTGCGCACGGTCGAAGGCAGCATACTGCGGCAGTATCTGCGTTTCAATAAATTCCATCAAGTCGAGGCTGGGTTGAGGCTTTGGCATAAGATTTGGCTTTGAAAGTTTGCAAATTTACCAATTATTTTTTACTTTTGCAAGCGAAAAGCAAAATATTTCGAAATGGACGTGAAGAAAAACTCCCTGAAGGCCTGGGTGCTGGCCGCCCGCCCGAAGACACTGACAGGTGCTGCTGTACCGGTGATGATAGGTCTGACGCTGGCTTGGCTCGATGCACGCACCTTCTATCTGCCGGGCACTTTCAGCTGGGTGGCAGCCGTGCTCTGCCTGCTCTTTGCCTTTATCATGCAGATCGATGCCAACTTTATCAATGACTTTGTCGATTATGCCCGTGGAACCGACGACCAAGAGACGCGGCTGGGCCCCGAGCGTGCCTGCACGCAGGGGTGGGTGAGCATAGAGCACATGAAGCAAGCCATTGCCATCACCACCTGTCTGGCCTGTCTGGTGGGTCTGCCGTTAGTGCTCTACGGAGGCCTGGAAATGGTGCTCATTGGCATGCTCTGCGTGCTGTTCTGCTTCCTGTACACCACGCACCTGTCGTACATGGGTCTGGGCGATGTGCTGGTACTGGTTTTCTTCGGATTGGTGCCCGTGTGTATCACCTACTACGTACAGCTACATACGTTCACCTGGGAGCTGCTGCTGGCATCGCTGGCCTGCGGCTTGGTCATCGATGCGCTGCTGTTGGTGAACAACTTCCGCGACCGCGACACTGACCGCGCCGCGGGCAAGCACACGCTGGTGGTGCGCATGGGTGCCGAGGCTTCGCTACGTCTCTATTTGATGGTGGGCGTGCTGGCCTGCCTGCTGGGGCTTGCATTTGGCTTCCTGGGAGGCCATTGGCTGGCTTTTGTGCTTCCGCTGTTCTACCTGGTGCTTCACACGCTCACTTATCTGAAGATGAAGACCATTTGGGAAGGCCGTGCCCTGAACCGCTGCCTGGGTGAAACGGCTCGCAACATTTTCGTCTATGGCCTTTTGGTTGTGGCAGGTCTGCTGTTATCCATTCTGTCCTTCTAGCTCCCATTATCAGCCTGGTCATCTATCGCGTGCGCGCGTTATATGGGGGAAATAAAAGTGCTACAAGTGCTACAGCCAGTTTTATCTAATTGGAAATCAGTGTTTTGTGGGTGCTTTTCGGTTTTAGCAAAATGCTACTGAAAATGCTACTGACGCAACCTGCTATCAGCATGCACACTCTTACCTTTTTGTGCAAAAATGAGACATAGAGAAAAGTGGCTTTCAGCTTTTCTCTATGTCTCATTGAATATTAATCAAACGGCGTTGACTTTTTCTGAAATGGCGCCGACTTTTTTTCGTGGGGCGCCGACTTTTTTCAAAACGGCGTTGACTTATTTAATTGCGGTGTCAACTTTTTGGAAAAGTCGGTTCGAGGCTGAAGCTCGGTAGCACCTGTAGCATTTCCTGTAGCACGAACTCTTGCGGAATATGCACCCACAAACGGCAGAATATCAAGCGGTTAGGGGCTCAAGTAGCACCAGTAGCACTATTCTTCGCGCGAAATAACGTGCATGCGTGTGCGGCCATTCAATGCTAAATGCCTTAGTAACTGCGGGCAATGATGACGCGAGCTTTCGCGGGCTTGCCGCTCACCATGTCCACGCCGGGTGTCTGCTCCACACTGAAGGGCACGCAGCGGATAGTGGCTTGCGTCTCTTCCTTGATCTGTGCCTCGGTCTCAGCGGTGCCGTCCCAATGGCAGAGGAAGAAACCGCCGTCCTTGATGCGCTCCTTGAACTCCTCGTAGTTGTCGCATTCGTAGATGTGGGCGTCGCGGTAAGCTTTGGCCTTCTGGAAAATGTTCTGCTGAATATCGTCGAGCAGCTTCTCCACGTGCTCCACGATTCCCTCCAGAGGCAGCGTCTCCTTCTCCAGGGTGTCACGGCGCATCAGCTCGATGGTGCCGTTCTCCAGGTCACGGGCACCCAGCACCAGGCGCACGGGTATACCCTTCAGCTCGTAGTCGGCAAATTTGAAGCCAGGACGCTTGTTGTCGGCATCGTCGAACTTCACGCTGATGCCCTTCTTACGTAGACCCTCCATAATGGGGGCCACTTCGCGGTTGACAATCTCCATCTGCTCAGGCTTGGTGGCAATGGGGATGATGACCACCTGTATGGGGGCCAGACGCGGTGGCAGCACCAGGCCGTTGTCGTCGCTGTGCGTCATGATGAGCGCACCGATGAGTCGGGTTGACACACCCCAGCTGGTTGCCCATACGTATTCAGGCTTGTTCTCCTTGTTTAAGTAGGTGACATCGAATGCTTTAGCAAAGTTTTGTCCAAGGAAATGTGAGGTTCCGCTCTGCAGGGCCTTGCCATCCTGCATCATGGCCTCGATGGTGTAGGTATCCAGTGCACCGGCGAAGCGCTCAGTCTCGCTCTTCACACCCTGTACCACAGGTACGGCCATCCACTCCTCGGCAAACTTGGCGTAGACCTTCAGCATCTTCTGTGCCTCTTGCTCAGCCTCCTCGCGGGTGGCATGGGCGGTGTGGCCCTCTTGCCACAGAAACTCGCTGGTGCGCAGGAAGGGGCGGGTACGCATTTCCCAGCGCATCACGTTGCACCACTGGTTGCACATCAGGGGCA
>CAMNJH010000134.1 GCA_946541275.1 uncultured Prevotellaceae bacterium | reverse complement strand
GGCAATCTCGTCCATGCGGTCGGAGCGTATCTGCACCTCTATCCAGTGGCCCTGCCGGGACATGAGCGTGACGTGAAGGGCCTGATAGCCATTGGCCTTCGGCTTGGTCACCCAGTCGCGCAGGCGGTCGGGATGGCGGCGGTAAATCTTGGTCAAAGCGGCGTAAATCTTGAAGCAGTCGTCCACCTCTGTCTTCCTGTCCTGAGGCTTGAAGATGATTCGCACGGCCAGGATGTCGTAAATCTCATTGAACGTGACCTGCTTGTTCTGCATCTTATTCCAGATGGAATAGGGTGTCTTTACGCGTTCACGTATCTCGTACTCAAAGCCCATTTCCTGCAAGGCCTGCTCAATGGGCTGGGTGAACTGCTCGAAAGACTGATGGCGGGTGATCTGCGTGTCGTCCAGCTGGCGCACGATGGAGGCGTATTCCTCAGGATGCTCGAAGCGGAAGCTGAGGTTCTCCAGCTCGGACTTGATTTTATAGAGGCCCAACCGGTGGGCCAACGGTGCATAGATATAAAGCGTCTCGCCGGCAATCTTGTACTGCTTGTTGGCTGGCTGTGAGTCGAGGGTACGCATGTTGTGCAGACGGTCGGCAATCTTGATGAGGATGACGCGTATATCCTCGCTCATGGTCAGCAGCAGCTTCTTGAAGTTCTCAGCCTGTGCCGAAGCCTGACCGCCGAAGATGCCGCCACTTATTTTGGTCAGCCCGTCGACGATCTGGGCTATCTTCGCCCCGAACATGTTTTCAATATCCTCAACGGTGTAGTCGGTGTCCTCCACCACATCATGGAGCAAGGCCGAGCAGATGCTGGTGGAGCCGAGCCCGATTTCGGAGCACACTATCTGTGCCACGGCAATGGGATGCATGATATAGGGCTCACCCGATAAACGCCTGACCCCCTTATGAGCCTGCCGAGCAAAGTTGAAAGCCTTGGTGATGATGTCCACTTTCTTACGGTGGCGAGAATTCAGATAATCACCAATGAGCTTGTCGAAAGCTTCGCTTATCATCTTGTCGTCAGCAAGTTCTGACATGATGGGGTCGTCGTCGGTCATTTGAGGTAGCTGTTTAGTATATATATAATGTATAAAGGATATTGATAAAGAGGAAGTGGCCAGCCTTATTTCACACGGAGTTTCTGGCCCACCCGGATATTATCGCCACGCAGGCCGTTCAGCCGCTTAATGTTGGCCACGGTGGTTCTGTTTCTGCGGGCAATGGCCCCGAGGGTGTCGCCGCGCTTCACCGTCACGCTGGTCGAACGGTGGTTGTTCTGGACGCCATTCTGGTTGCGCCTGTTGCGCTGCTCCTGCTTGGTCTGTTGGACCACAGCGTTCTCGTCGAGCTCCACCTCGGCACGCTTCAGCACTTGCAGTACCGACATGACATAGATGGAATCCTCCATATCGATGAAGCGTGGAATATCGTTCAGCGGCAGACGGATAGGTGAAGGGGCTGTGTTTCCAGGCACAATGTCGCGCCTGTAGACGGGGTTCAGCGAGCGAACCATCTCGACATCCAAATTGCAAGCCTGTGCCACCTGCTGGAAGGTGATGTTGCGACTGACCATTACCGTGTCAGTCTTCACGGGCAGCTTGCTCGACATGGGGCAGATGCCGTGTTCACAATAGTAGGTCATGGCATAGTTGGCGGCGATGAAGGCAGGCACGTAGCCCCTGGTCTCCTTGGGCAGGTAGGGATAGATTTCCCAGTAGTCACGCTTGCCTCCTGAACGGCGTATGGCCTTGTTGATATTCTCAGGCCCGCAGTTATAGGCAGCGATGACCAGGTTCCAGTCGCCAAAGAGGTTGTAGAGGTCACGCAAATAGCGGGCAGCAGCCTGCGACGATTTCACGGGATCGCGACGGTCATCGGTGAGGGAAGTGACTTCCAGACCGTATGCCTTGCCTGTGGCCATCATGAACTGCCATAGTCCCGTAGCACCCACACGGGAGACGGCCGTGGGATTCAGAGCTGATTCAATGATAGGCAGATACTTCAGCTCCAGGGGAAGCTGATAGGCATCAAGCGCCTGCTCAAAGATGGGCATATAGAAGTTGGCGGCACCCAGCATGTAGCTGACCTGACGGCGCAGCCTCACCATGTAGCGGTCAATGCAAGAGCGCACCACATCATTATAGGGCATTTCCATCACGGTGGGCATCCGGCGCAGACGGTCGACGTACACTTCACGGTCAAAGCTGGGGTTCTCGTTCAGCATCTCACAGTCGGCATCAACGGTGAGGTAGGTCTTCGACATGTATATGTTCATCAGGCTGTCGAGGTTGGCGTTGGTCAGTGCTTCGGGAAACTCAAAGGTCTCGCCGTCATCTTCGCTGTTAATAACCTCAATCTCGTTTTCGTCATCGACTACGTCAGTCTCTTCTATCTGGGCCGCTACGGGGCCGATAGTACAAATGAAAAATGATAGTACAAACAGTCTGTATCGCATAATCAATAGATATGTTTCGTTATTAAGTTAGAATTCTATACTGCAGTTCACTCCCAGTGCAGCTGCAGTCAGCGGGTTCATCGAGGCGCCATTGCCTATCAGCGTTGGGCGCACTTTCATGGACAGGTCCTTGGAAAGATCAAAAGCCGATAGCTCGGCATCCACATAGGCATCAATGACCGAGACTGCATAGACGCCCACCATGACGAAGAAGCTGAGGTCGCGCCAACGGCGGTAGCGGTCCTTTCTCTTCTTGAAGATGGTCTTATAGCGCTCCTCGTTTTGCGGCGTTATCTGACGGCCCAGATGCAGGAACTTGTTATAGCTAGCAGTACCGGGGTCGTCGTCCATAATGTCCAGATAGGCCTGCGCATAGTCCTTGTACATCATGTTGTTCCAGCGCATGGCATAGATGCAGCCCATGAAGCCTCCATAGACCAGGGGCAGCTTCCAGTACTTCCGGTTGTATATCTGGCCACCTCCGGGAATGACCAGCGCCAGCCAGAGTGCACGCTGCGGATCAGGGGTCCACGAGCTCCAGTCGCGCTGGTGGGTCTTCCCGGTGGAGGGGACTACCGCATTGGCTATGCTCGGGTCTATCGTGTCCCCCTCAAGGGCCGGAACGGGAGCCATTGAATTGTACATGGAGTCAATGGCCATAACGATAGAGTCGGTGAGCTCGGTCTGTGCATGCAACTGTGAAAAAAGGAATGAGAAGTGAGAAATGATGACAATGACACAGACACGCCGTAATGCAGCAACGTGTCTATGAGCACAACTGATAATGTGGTCAGCAATTCTCATTTCTCAATCATCAATTCAGGCCACAAGCCGACAAGATACGTTTCAGGTCTTCAGCATCGGCAAAGGGAATGCTGATTTTCCCCTTGCCGCCCGCTGAGCAGGTCAGCTGGACTTTGGTCTGAAGCAAGTCGGCCATCCGCTGGCGGGCTTCCAGGAATTCCTGGGGCAGCTGAGCCTTGGCCGTAATCCTTTTCTTGGCTGTCTGCACATCCTCTCCCTGCTTCAGCATCTGCACCATCTCTTCCACCTTGCGTACTGAGTACTGATTCTTCTGCACGTCGCGGAACAGCTTCAGTTGCAGTGAGGGGGAGTCGAGTGCCAGCAGAGCACGGGCATGGCCCATATCTATCTCGTGATTCTTGAGTGACATCTGTATCTGGGCAGGCAACTTCAGCAGGCGCATATAGTTGGTCACGGCCGTACGGCTCTTCCCCACCCTCTCCGAGATTTTTTCCTGCGTCATTCCTGTGGTCTCAGCCAGATGTTCATACGCCAGGGCTATCTCAATGGCGTTCAAGTCCTCGCGCTGAATGTTCTCCACCAGCGCCAGTTCCATCACGTTCTCATCCTCAACGGTGCGAATATAGGCTGGGATGGTTTTCAGCCCTGCCCGCTGCGAGGCCCTCCAGCGGCGCTCACCAGCTATTATCTGATAGTGATCGTTAGCCACCTGCCGCAAGGTGATGGGGGCAATGATGCCCATGGTTGCAATGCTAGATGCCAGCTCCTGCATGGCCGTCTCATCAAACTCACGACGGGGCTGGTCGGGATTGGGTTCTATCTGTTCTATGGGGATTTCGCTGAGGTTCGACGACCCCTGCGTCTTCACGTCGCTGGTATCTATCAGGGCATCCAACCCACGGCCGATGCCCATATCGTCAAGGCCACGGCCAATGACGCTCTTATCGTATTTCTTTCTAACAGCCATAAGCTCTTAATGCTTAATTCTTACTTATGATTTCCTTGGCCAACGCCAGATGATTCTTACTTCCAGTCGAGTCAGCATCATAAAGAATGACGGGCAGGCCATGGGAAGGACTCTCTGAGAGCTTCACATTGCGCTGGATGACCGTTTTGAACACCAGTTCCTGGAAGTGGCGCTTCACCTCGTCATAGATTTGATTGGCCAGACGAAGGCGCGAGTCATACATCGTCAGCAGGAATCCCTCAATCTCCAGTTTCGGGTTCAGCTTCGACTTGATAATCTTGATAGTGTTCAGCAGCTTTGAAATACCTTCCAGTGCAAAATACTCACACTGCACAGGAATGATGACCGAATCAGCAGCTGTCAGGGCATTCACGGTTATCAGACCCAGCGAGGGCGAACAGTCTATCAGAATATAGTCATAGTCCTTGCGAATGGGCTCCAGCAGATTCTTAATCACACGCTCACGGTTGTCAAGATTCAGCATTTCAATCTCAGCACCCACCAGGTCGATGTGACTGGGAATAATGTCAAGGCCCTCAATATCAGTCGTATAGATAGCCTCACGCACATCAGTCTTGTCAATGATGCACTCATAAATGGAGCAGTCCACTTCCTTTATGTTTACGCCCAGTCCACTCGAGGCGTTCGCCTGCGGATCGGCATCCACCACCAACACGGCTTTCTCAAGTGTTGCCAGCGAAGCTGCCAGGTTAATGGTTGTCGTGGTTTTTCCCACACCACCTTTTTGATTTGCTAATGCAATGATTTTTCCCATTTCAATCTTTTTTCCTATTGTAGAATTGAACTGCAAAGATACATATAATTCCGCAAATTACTCTATCTTTCTCAAACAATTTAAGTATTTTTGCACAGATTCTTGACCTATTCTTTTGGCAATGTGGTCAAAAAGCATTATCTTTGCAGCTCTCAAACAGACCCGAATGAACAAACCACTGATATTAATAAGCAATGATGACGGCTATCAGGCAAAGGGGTTGCGCTGCCTTGTTGACATGGTCCGGCATCTGGGTGATGTCATCGTGTGCGCCCCCGACGGGCCTCGCTCCGGTTACTCCTGCGCTTTCTCGGCCACCACGCCTCTGCTGCTCACACTGAGGGAAGAGTCCGAGGGTGTCCAGATATGGTCATCCAATGGCACTCCAGTTGACTGCGTGAAGCTGGCTCTTCACGAACTGGTGCCCCGCCGTCCTGACCTGGTGCTGGGAGGCATCAACCATGGCGACAACGCCTCAGTGAACACCCACTACAGCGGCACCATGGGAGTAGTGATGGAGGGCTGCATGAAGTACATCCCCTCCGTGGCCTACTCCCTTTGCGACAACCGCGACAGCGCTGATTTCGAGCCGCTCATACCCTATGTGAAACGCTTCACCCAGCAAGTGCTGGACCAGGGACTACCCAGCGGCGTCTGCCTGAACATCAACTTCCCCTTGACACAAAAAGGGGAAGGCTACCAAGGGGTGAGAGTATGCCGCATGGCCCATGGCACCTGGAGCAACGAGGTCACCCGCTGCCACCATCCACGCGGCTATGACTACTTCTGGATGGTGGGCCACTACCAGAATGACGAGCCCCAGGCCCAAGACACCGACAACTGGGCACTGAAGCATGGCTACGTGGCCATCACACCCACCCGTATGGATGTCACTGCCCACGATGCCCTTGCCCAGCTGCGCCAAGATTGGGAGCAATAACTACTCACCTTTTCAATTCTAAGCCAATGAAATACTACCTCATAGCAGGCGAAGCCAGTGGTGACCTGCATGCCTCACGACTGATGACGGCCCTGAAAAAGCGGGATGCCGACGCCCAGTTCCGGTTCTACGGCGGTGACCAGATGGCCGCTGTTGGCGGCACGCTGGTCAAGCACTACCGCCTACTGGCTTATATGGGGTTTCTTCCCGTGCTGCTCCACCTGCCCACCATCCTACGCAACATGCGACTGGCCAAGCACGACATTGTCAACTGGCAGCCCGACGTGGTGATCCTGGTCGACTATCCAGGCTTCAACCTCAGCATTGCCAAGTATGTGAAGAAGCACACGTCAATTCCCGTCTACTACTACATCTCGCCGAAGATATGGGCCTGGAAGGAATACCGCATCAAGAGCATCAAGAAATACGTGGACCAGCTGTTCTCCATCCTGCCCTTTGAAGTGGAGTTCTTCGAGCAGAAGCACCACTACCCTATCCACTACGTGGGCAACCCTACTGCCGACGAGGTAAAGGAGTTCCTGAAAATGAGGAAGGTGAAGAGTGAGGAAGAAGCCGGCCAACCCCTCACCATTGCCCTGCTGGCTGGCTCACGCCGACAGGAAATCAATGACAACCTGCCTACCATGATTCGTGCTGCCCAGCGGGTGATAGCCCAGGCTCAGCAAGAAGACGCTACCAAGAGATATGAGCTGGTACTGGCCGGTGCCCCGAGCATTGAAGATGCCTACTACCAAAAGTACATCAGCGGCACGGGCGTCCGCCTGGTCAGCAACCAGACCTATCAGCTACTGTCACAGTCACATGCCGCCCTGGTCACCAGCGGCACTGCCACTCTCGAGACGGCCCTCTTCGGTGTGCCTCAGGTGGTGTGCTACAATCTTTTCATGCCCCGCCTGATGGGATGGCTGCGCAAGATGCTTCTAAAGGTGAAATATGTTTCATTGGTCAACCTCGTAGCCAATGAAGAAGTGGTGCGCGAACTGGTGGCCGAGGGCTTCATCCAGAATGATATAGAGAAGGAGCTGGCAGTGTTGCTACCCTCCTCCAGCCCCCAGCGCCAGCAAATGCTGCAAGGCTACGCCGAGGTGCGCAAACGTCTGGGTGAAGAATGTGCCCCCGAGAATGCCGCCCGCATCATCTGCCAGTTGCTTTCCGCTGCTGCCAAATCTCCACGCTGTTGATAATGTTCTGCCACAATATGTAACAGCCCGGACCCACGGAGGCCAGCGGGTTCAGATAGGTGTAGGCCAGCCAGATGGCAAAGGCTGTGTTCTTTTGCCCCAACGCCTGCCCAGCCTCCTGCGTATGGTTGAAGTAGTGCCCGATAAACCGCCCCACGGCAAACTGCACCACACACACCAACAGCCCCAGCGCGGCAATGGCCGTCAGCAGCCATGCCGATGCCTGTGCATGCACAATGTTTTTCACCGTGGTGCCCGTCACTATCATGAGCGAGCATCCCCAGAGGTAGAACGACAGGTCGCGCGCGCTGATGATACGCCGATGCAGTCTCTGCGCATAGTGTTTCACCAGATAGGCC
>CAMNJH010000133.1 GCA_946541275.1 uncultured Prevotellaceae bacterium | reverse complement strand
GAAAGGCAGGACCAGAATCTGCAGTGTTACCATTACACCATACCCCAATTCCTTTGCGCCTCGGATGTCCTTTCCGATTTGCGGGTGCAAAGTTACTACTTTTTCTTGAACTACCAAAACTTTTTGCCACTTTTTTCTAAAAAATATCAAAAAAAACGCATTTTTGCGTTGTAATCGGATAAAAAGAAGTAACTTTGCGGCGTAATAACACATTATATATATTAATGAATCAAACAGAAACTTTAGTAAAGACCATAGTTAAAGGAATTCAAGAGAAGAAGGGGCGTCAGATAGTGATTGCCGACCTGAGCGGCATTGATGGTACCATCTGCCGCAATTTCGTGATTTGCCAGGGTGGCTCACCGGCTCAGGTAGAGGCCATCACGGAGAGTGTGGGTGACATGGCCCGCATGGAACTGCATGAGAAGCCAGCCCGCGTGGTGGGTCTGGAGAATGCTCAGTGGGTGGCCATGGACTACGGCGACGTGCTGGTGCATGTGTTCCTGCCCGATGTACGCCAGTATTACGACCTGGAACATCTGTGGGCCGATGCGCCGCTGACCCGCGTGCCCGACCTGGACTAAGAATTTGGTAAATAATAGTGTAAACTCATAACATAGAATTGAATAGCAGTGAATAATAAACCATCTGACAACCAGCCGAAGATGCCACGGTTCAACATGAACTGGATTTATCTGATTGTGATAGCAACCCTGGCCATCTTCTACTTCACCGGCGGCAACGGATCACTGCCGCAGTCGTCGGCTCCGCTGAAGGAAATCTCCTACGATGCCTTCAAGGCCCGCGTAGACAGTGGCTATGCTTCGAAAGTAGTAATTAACAAGGACGAGAAAATCCTGAAGATGTATGTGAAGCCCGAATACATCCGCGAGGTGTTCAACAGAGCCCCCAGCGAAGTGGGCAACGAGCCTTTCCTGACCGTGGAGTTCGGCAGCATTGACAAGGTGGAGTCCTTCCTGGAGGAAGCTCGCAAGAACGAGCGCTTCACAGGCAGCCTCAACTATGAGCACAATGACAATGGCGGCATACTGGGCAGTCTGGTCAGTATGCTGCTGCCCATCTTCTTCTTCGTGGCCATCTGGATGTTCTTCTTCCGCCGTATGGGCGGCGGTGGCTCCATGGGCGGTGGAGGCATCTTCAGCGTGGGCAAGTCAAAGGCCAAGATGTATGAGAAGGGCGGCGACCTGGGTATCACGTTCAAGGATGTGGCCGGACAGGCTGGCGCCAAGCAGGAGATACAGGAGATTGTGGATTTCTTGAAGAACCCGCAGAAATACACCAACCTGGGCGGAAAGATTCCCAAGGGAGCGTTGCTGGTAGGCCCTCCGGGCACTGGCAAGACGCTGCTGGCCAAGGCTGTGGCCGGCGAGGCTGGCGTACCCTTCTTCTCCATGTCGGGTAGCGACTTTGTCGAGATGTTCGTGGGAGTGGGTGCCAGTCGTGTGCGCGACCTCTTTGCTCAGGCCAAGGCCAAGAGCCCCTGCATCATCTTCATTGACGAGATTGACGCCGTGGGCCGTGCCCGCTCGAAGAACCCTGCCATGGGTGGCAATGACGAGCGCGAGAACACGCTGAACGCCCTGCTCACGGAAATGGACGGATTTGGAACAAACAGCGGTATCATCATCCTGGCGGCTACCAACCGTGTGGACATGCTCGATTCTGCCCTGCTGCGTGCCGGTCGCTTTGACCGCCAGATCAATGTGGACCTGCCCGACCTGAACGAGCGCAAAGAGGTGTTTATGGTGCATCTGAAGCCGCTGAAGCTGAATCCCAGCGTGGACGTGGACTTCCTGGCCCGCCAGACGCCAGGCTTCTCGGGAGCCGACATTGCCAATGTGTGTAATGAGGCAGCCCTGATAGCTGCCCGCCACGACAGTTCCACCGTGGGCAAGCAGGACTTCCTGGACGCCGTAGACCGCATCATTGGCGGACTGGAGAAGAAAACCAAGATTATGACGCAGGCTGAGAAGAAGTCTATCGCCATTCATGAGGCCGGTCATGCCACTATTTCGTGGTTCACCGAATTCGCCAACCCCTTGGTGAAAGTCAGCATCGTGCCCCGTGGCCGTGCGCTGGGTGCCGCCTGGTATCTGCCTGAAGAGCGCGTGCTGCAGACCAAGGAAGCCATGCTCGACGAGATGTGCTCACTGCTAGGTGGCCGTGCCGCTGAGGAGCTGTTCATCGGCACCATCTCAACCGGCGCCATGAACGACCTGGAGCGCACCACCAAGCAGGCCTATGGCATGATAGCCTTTGCGGGCATGAGCGAAAAACTGCCCAACATTTGCTATTACAACAACCAGGAGTACCAGTTCCAGCGCCCATACTCTGAGACCACGGCCAAGATAATGGACGACGAAGTACTGCGTATCATCAATGAGCAGTATGAGCGCGCCAAACAGATTCTGACCGAGCATGCCGAAGGCCATGCCCAGCTGGCTCAGTTGCTGATGGAACGCGAGGTCATCTTCGCTGACGATGTGGAGAAAATCTTCGGCAAGCGTCCCTGGGTGAGCCGCAGCGAGGAGCTGCTGGAAGCCCAGATGCGTGCTGACGCAGAGCGCATGGCTGCTGAGCGGGAGCGTGAGCTGGCTGCCAAGGAGCAAAGTGCTGCCGACGCACATGAGGACCCGGAAGACGAAAAGAGCAATTCATGATGATTCAATAAAAGCACGCTTATGAATAACTTTATTGTCCGCACCATTACGGGTGTGATATTTGTGACGGCCATCGTAGTGAGTTTCCTCAATCCCCTGGCCATGGTCTTTCTGTTCGCCCTCGTGACGGGCATGACCATCTGGGAATTCTGCGGGCTGGTCAACCAGCGCCCGAACGTACAGGTCAACCAGTTCATCAGCAGCGTGGCTGGCGTGTTCTTCTTCCTGGCCATGGCGTTGCACACGCGGGGACTTGACTCCCTGAATTTGGCGTTCGTGCCCTGGCTTGTCACACTGATCTATCTGCTGGTCAGCGAGCTCTACCTGAAGGCAGCCGACCCTATTCTTAACTGGGCCTACGCCATGATGGCGCAGCTCTACATTGCGCTGCCTTTCTCGCTGCTCAATGTACTGGCATTCCAGTTCACCAACTGCGACCTGCCCTGGCTGTTGCCGTTGTCGGTGTTCATTTTCCTGTGGGTCAACGACTCGGGCGCTTACTGTTGCGGCTCGCTGTTGGGACGCCACAAGCTGTTCCCGCGCATCTCGCCTGGAAAATCATGGGAAGGTAGTATCGGCGGCGCTGTGTTCGTACTGGCGGCTGCCTGGTTCATCTCCTTTTACACCACACAGCACGGCATCACCACCAACCTCAGCATGCTGCAGTGGATGGGTATGGGGCTGGTGGTTGTAGTCTTCGGCACCTGGGGCGACCTGATAGAGAGCCTGTTCAAGCGCACCTTAGGCATCAAGGACAGTGGCCACGTGCTGCCTGGCCATGGTGGCATGCTCGACCGCTTCGACTCCTCCCTGCTGGCCATTCCTGCCGTCGTATCCTATCTGTTCTCCCTGGCACTGCTGTAATTCCCCCTGAGTTACAACGAACGCCAACAAAGGATGGAAAAGTATCACAAATTCGGCATGAAAATGAAACACTTTTTCCTTTTGTTTCTTGCATGTGTCTTTGTCGGCGTCTGGGCCCAGCCGCCGGCATCACCCTTGCAGGTGAAGGAGCTGACACTGAGCAACGGCATGACCGTTTGGCTGAATGAAGACCACTCGCAGCCCAAGGTCTACGGCGAGGTGGTGGTCAGGGCTGGTGCCAAGGATTGTCCCAATACTGGCATCGCCCATTACTTTGAGCACATCATGTTCAAGGGCACCGACCGCCTGGGCACTGTGGACTATGAGGCTGAACGGCCCTGGCTGGACAGCATCTCAGCCCAGTACGACCTGTTGAGCCGGACGAATGCCACGTTCTTGCAGGGCTTGGCTCCAAAAGAGATTGAAGCCCGCCGGGCGGCCATTCAGCAGCACATCAATGAGCTGAGTCTGCGCGCTGCCGACTATGCCATCCCCAACGAGTTCAGCCGCCTCATCTCCAAATATGGAGGCAGCGGGCTCAATGCCTCTACCAGCCCTGATGTGACGTGTTATTACAACACCTTCTTGCCTCAGTATATCAGCCAGTGGTGCCACCTGAATGCCCACCGTCTGAAGCATCCCGTGTTTCGCGGTTTCCAGGGCGAGTTGGAGAATGTCTACGAAGAGAAAAACCGCGGATCGGATGGTTTGATGACGGTGCTTGACAAGGCAATGAAAGCTGTATTCAAGGACCAGCCCTATGGCGACCCCGTCATCGGGTCAACTGAGAATCTGAAGAATCCGAGGCTCAGCGATATGGAGGCTTTCTATAAGAAATACTATGTGGCCTCCAACATGGGGCTCATCCTCTGTGGCGACATCACGCCCGACAGTGCACTTTTAGCCCTGCTGGAGCAGACTTTCGGACAGGTACAGACGGGGCCAGTACCCGAACGCTCACCGTCACCCATGCCCCCCATCACCAAGGGTGAGCAGGTAGAAATAAAGCTGCCCATCCCCATCATTGGTGCTGAGGGGCTGGTGTATAGTGGCCCCACGGCGTTCGACCCTGATGCCAACGCCATGCATCTGGCACGACAGTTGCTGTCAAACGGAAAGACGGGCATGCTTGACTCACTGGTCAGCAGCCATGTGGTGATGGAAGCCGGCCTGGAACACTTTGCGCTTTGCGATGCTGGGGTTGAGGCCCTCTTCGTCATTCCCAGGATTCCCTTTGGCAAACTGAAGAAGGCCGAGGCGCAGTGTCTGGCCCAGGTGGAACGGCTAATGCAGGGTGATTTCAGCGAAGAGCAGTTGGAGCTGCTGAAACGGCAGAGCATCCAGGACGCCGAGAAGGAAATGGAAACCATCAGCGGGCGTGCTGACATGATGGTCGAAGCCTTCTCACATGGGCGCACATGGCAGCAGAAACTTGACCAGCTGGAAGCACTTAAGCAGGTGAAGAAGGCCGACGTGGTGCGGGTGGCACAGAAATATTTCGGTGCCAACAGCCTGAAGTTCGTCAAGAAGTACGGCACGGATAAGAAGGAAACACTGCAGCAGCCCGGTTATAAGCCCATAGCACCTAGGAATGCCGACGCCAAGTCGCCCTTTGCCCTCCAACTGGAACAGCTGCCAGTCAACGAGCAGGCCATCCGGCTGGTGGACTTCGGCCATGATGTAGAGCGCTCTGCCTTGAACGACCATGTCACCCTCTACTATAAGTCCAACCCCATCAACGACATTTTCTCCTTCTCCATCCGCTATCAAGACGGCTCGCGCCACACCCCGCTGCTCAGCCTGCTGGGTGAATACCTGCCGCAGCTAGGCACCGACTCACTGAGCAAGCAGCAGCTGGAGTCAGCCTGGGAGCGACTGGGCGTGACAATGGTGGTGGTGCCTGGCGACGAGCGCTTCACCTTCACCCTCAGCGGACGCGATGAGCAGCTGGCGCCCGCCCTGCGCCTGCTGGCCCACTTCCTTGGCTCGGCCAAGGCCGACCAAGCAGCGCTGAAGGAGGTGAAAGACTCCAAACGCGTGGAGAGCAAGGCCTTCGGAAAGCAGAAGGATGACGTGCTGTCACCCCTGGTGTCCTATCTGCTCTATGGCCAGCAGTCCGACTATCTGCGCCAGCCGTCACTGCAAGAGGCGAAACGCCTCACCACTGACGATATGCACGCTCTGCTGAGCGATTTGCTCACCTATGACTGCGAGCTTTTCTATTGCGGTCGACAGCCCATCCAGACGGTTGCGTCATTATCGCAGCAAGCACTCCCCCTTGACCTTTGCCAGAAGCCCAAGGCCGATGTGTTCCGCCCAGTGCAGTTGTTGACCGAGCCTACGGTCTATTTCTACCACGTGCCTAAGTCGCGCCAGAACTTCGTGGGCACCATCGAGTCTTTAGGCGCTGCTGACTCCTGGAAAGACCGCACCACGGCCGAGCTTTGGGCTCAGTATATGGGTGGCGGCATGTCGTCGGTATTGTTCCAGAACATTCGTGAGTTCCAGTCGCTGGCCTATAGTACGCAGGGGATTTTGCGTGAGCCTAACGACCTGCGCCACAGCGATGATGCGCTGGCCTTTGTGACCATCACCGGCACCCAGGCCGACAAGCTGGCCCAGGCCATGAGCGCCACCGACTCACTGCTGCGCCAGATGCCCATGAAGGAAGAGAACCTGAATGCCGCCCGTCAGGAACTGCTCAGTCAGGTACAGAACAGCTACCCCACATTCCGCACCATAGGCTTCTATGTGGCCAATCAGCTGGCATGGGGCTACACGGCCGATTTCAACAGCCCTAAAGTACAGTTTCTTCCTCAGTTGTCGGCCGCTGATGTCGTGGCCTATCATCAGCAGCATGTGGCAGCCAACCGGCGCGTGTGGTTTGTCATTGGCGACCGCAAGCACGCCGACTTCCAGACGCTTCGCAAGTACGGAAAAATAGTAGAATTGAGCAAGGAAGACATTTATAAGTAGTTTTTTCCTGCCAAATGTTTGCGTAAATGAAAAAAAATGTGTTACTTTGCAGGCAGAAACATAGTTTAACTTAATTTTAATAATGACATGAAAAAGATTTTAGTAGCAATTCTGGGTGTGCTCTTCGCAGCTCCCTCGTTCGCTCAGTACAGCAGCGGCGGTTTCTCACTCAGTGAGAGCAGTGTTTACTATGGCATCCGTCTTGGTATGAATATGGCAACCCTCACGGGCGATGCTCCTGACCTTGGCACCAAAATTGGCCTCAACTTCGGTGGTACCGTGGGTCTGCGCCTTTCTGACACCACTCCGATCTTCTTGGAGAGCGGCCTCTACTACACTGGCAGCGGTGCCAGCAAGGACAAGACCACTATCAGCCTGAACTATCTGGAGATACCCATCCTGATTAAGTATGGTGTGCAGGTTACTGACGATATTGCCCTGTTGCCTTTCGTTGGCCCCACCTTCCGCTATGGCCTCTTCGGTGGTAAGTGGAAGACCAGTGGCGCTGGCAAGACCGATTCCTTCGGTGATGGCAAGTTCAAGCGTGCCGACATGGGCATCAAGCTGGGCTGTGGCGCTGAGTACAACAAGCTCTATCTGGAGCTGGGCTATCAGTTCGGTATTACCAACATTGCTGACTGGGCACTGCTGAATGGCGACGATGCATCGGCCCACAATGGAGCCCTGTTCATCAACCTCGGTGTAAACTTCTAAAGATTTTTCATCTTTTTGATGGGCCTCCCTACAGCGGGAGGCCTTTTTTTGTGCACAAAGTGTGAAACCTATTTACGCGCACGCGCGCGTTATATAGGGAAAAATAAAGTGCTACAAGTGCTACCGCCGACTTTAAAGCACTGAAACACAGCATCTTGTGGGTGCATATTGATATATGGAAAATGCTACTGGAAGAGCTACTGGCAGGGGTGAACGGCTAGTTGCACATTTGGGGAATTTTGTGCAGAAATGAGACATACAGAAAAGTCGGGCCGCGACTTTTCTGTATGTC
>CAMNJH010000132.1 GCA_946541275.1 uncultured Prevotellaceae bacterium | reverse complement strand
AAATCGTGCAGCAGCTGCCGTTGAAGGATATCGCGTCGTTCCTCAACATCACGCCAACCTATCTCAGCAAGATTCGTCGCGAAATCACCTTTTCAGCCAACAATGCATAGTCACAAACTCAAACTAGTTTGAGAAACGCACATCACGAGGCAACTTTCTACAATCCTGCTATTGTTTTACCTACATTATTTCCTAACTTTGCACCGAGTAAAGTTAGTAAATAGTAAACCCGGGTTATTCAGGAGGCCGCAGAGATGCGCCCTCCTGAATTATTATCTGCTGATGGCGATGATCGCCTATTACAGCACTTCCTTGCTGCCAAAAAACGGGATTGTTCCGCGAATTAGGAGTTATTTTTTAAGTTTAACAATAAAAACGCATCGTATTCGGGAAAAAAATGAGTATCTTTGCAAACCGATGGCTTGGGAATAGATGAACCTAAAAAATTCACATTTATGAAAAAACATTTTATGATGACCGTTGCCGCCATCATGGCAACAATGAGCCTACAGGCTCAGACCGATATCGACCTCGACAGCGAGGCCATGTATTTCGACATTGACGACTTGCCCAATGCCATGGCATTGCTGCTCTCTGAAATCAACCCTGATGCCCAGGACGACATCCTGAAGCTGGGCTATGAGTGGGGACAGAGCCGCGTCATAGCTGGCTACCATTGGCAGAGCGACGTCGATGCCTCGCGTCTCGTTGCAGCTGCGGGCTATGCTCGGCTGCACACCAATGACGAGTTCCTGGCCGACATCGCCGCCGCCCGTGCCGAGTATGCGGAGAAGTCGGAGCAAACGACCGATGCCCCTGCCATGAATGCCATCCAGCAATCCTCTGCCCGCATTTACCGCATTGACGGTACCCCTGCCATCAACACCACGCATGACATCATCATTGAAGATGGCCAAAAGAGAATCAGGCCGTATCAGCGGTGAGGTGGCAGCCAGATGAATGCATTTCCAAAATAAAAGGCCATTTGTTTTGCATTTCATTCAATTTGCACTAACTTTGCACACCAAAAACGAGAGCTCCCTGCTGGGAGCACCATCGAAGAAAACGCATGAAAATCATTCTTATCACAGGGGGACAACGCTCGGGGAAGAGCAGACAGGCCGAAGAGCTGGCACTCAGCCTGTCGGCGAATCCCGTCTATCTGGCCACCGCCCACGTCTGGGACGACGAGTTTCGTGAGCGCGTGCGCCTGCACCAACAGCGGCGTGGGCCGCAATGGACGAACATAGAGGAGGAGCGCCACCTGGGGCAGCTGAAAGTGGAGGGCCGCGTGGTGGTGATAGACTGCGTGACGCTATGGCTGACCAACCTGCTGACTCCCCCTGAGACGACGGCTGAGACACCTCCACCCCTGCCCGACGTGAGGCAGACGCTGGAAGAGGCCAAGGCAGAGCTAGACCTGTTCACCAAGCAGAATGCCACGTTCATCTTCGTTACCAACGAGATAGGGTGTGGCGGCGTCAGCCCGAATGCCTTGCAACGGCGCTTCACCGACCTGCAGGGATGGATGAATCAATACATAGCCGCGAAGGCCGATGAGGTGTTCATGATGGTCAGCGGCATAGCCATAAAAATAAAATGAAGACATTCAACATAGAAGCACCCGACGGACAGCTGCGCGCGGCCATCCAGAGGAAGATTGACAACCTGAACAAGCCGAAGGGGTCACTGGGACGGCTGGAGGAACTGGCCATGCAGATTTGCCTGATACAGCAGACGCTGACCCCCAGTCTGGCACGGCCCTGCCACCTGCTGCTGGGCGGCGACCACGGCATTGAGCGCGAGGGCGTGAGCGTGTCGCCACGCGAGGTGACATGGCAGCAGATGGTGAACTTCACCCACGGAGGCGGTGGGGTGAACATGTTCTGCCGCCAGCACGGCTTCAAGCTGCGCATTGTCGATGTGGGCGTGGACTACGACCTGAGCGCCGTGGAGGGCATCATCGACAGGAAGATAGGGCGTGGCACCAGGAACTTCCTCTATGAGCCGGCCATGAGCGAAGCCGAGATGGACCAGGCGCTCCAGGTGGGGGCCAGCCTGGTGGATGACTGCGTGGCCGAGGGCTGCCGCGTGCTGTGCATAGGCGAGATGGGCATTGCGAACACATCGCCCTCGAGCATCTGGATGCATCTGCTGGAGAACATCCCCCTGGACCAGTGCATAGGCGCCGGCGCGGGACTGGACTCGCCGGGGCTGCAGCACAAGCGCCAGGTGCTGAAGCAGGCCGTGGAGAACTACCGGCGACAGGGGCACTACAACCCGCTGGACGCCCTACCCTACTTCGGCGGATTCGAGATGATGGCTGCCACGGGGGCCATGCTGCGTGCCGCCGAGCAACACCTGGTCATCCTGGTGGATGGCTTTATCATGACTGCCTGCGCCCTGGCCGCCACCCGCATCAACCCTGCCAGCCAACACTACATGGTGTTCACCCATTGCGGCGATGAGAGCGGCCACCGCCTGATGCTGGACGCCATGCAAGCACGGCCCCTGCTGAGCCTGGGACTGCGACTGGGTGAGGGAACGGGTGCGCTGTGCGCCTTCCCCATTGTCGACTCGGCCGTGAGAATGCTGAACGAGATGAACAATTTCCAGAATGCCCGCATCACGAAATACTTTTAACTCCTAACTCTATAAACATGGACATTCCCATTAACTCAACTCGCTGGTACGACCGCATCTGGGCATCGTTTATCTATTTCACCCGGCTGCCCTTCTGGCGCATACACCAACCGCCGCGCGAGAGCTATTCTTCGGTGGTGGAGCACTGGCCGCTGACGGGCTGGCTGACGGGCGGCGCCATGGCAACCACGCTCTACTTTGGCAGTCAGTACCTGCCCTACCTGGTGGTGGTGGTGGGCGCCATCGTGGTGAGAATGCTGATTACGGGCGCGCTGCACGAGGACGGGCTGGCCGACTTTTTCGACGGGTTCGGAGGGGGCGGCAACGACCGCCAGCGCGTACTGGACATCATGAAGGACTCGCACATAGGCACCTATGGCGTACTGGCTCTGGGCCTCTACCTGCTGCTGCTGACGGCCATCCTGCTGAACATGCCACCCTGGCTGGCGGCCCTGTCGGTGCTGGCCGCCGACCCCTACAGCAAGATGCTGACCAGCCAGCTCATCATGATGCTGCCCTATGCACGCACTGCCAGCCAGGCTAAATCAAAAACGGTATACAGGAAAATGGACTGGAAAGCGGGCATCAGCCTGGCCTTTCAGGGCTTGGCGCCGCTGGGGCTGTTCTTCTATCTGGTGGACATGCCTTGGCAGTTCATGATTTTCATTCCCTGTCTGGTAATGTACTTCCTCTACCTGCTGCTGTTGCGCCGACTGGGCGGCTACACGGGCGACTGCTGCGGCGCGGTGTGCCTGCTGGTAGAGCTGGCCACGCTGTTGAGCATTCTCCTGTCACTAAGCAGCCCAACAGCATAGGGCTACCAGCAGCACCATGAGCACCTCGGCCCTGCGATTCACGCTGACCGCCGTCCTGACATCAGCAGTGGTCAACAAGCGCTCATGCTCACCGATGTAGGGTTTTTCTATCAACTCCCCAAAATAATAATGGGCTCCGCCAAAGCGGCAGTCCAGAATGCCTGCCAGCGCTGACTCGGGATAGCCGCTGTTGGGGCTGGCATGGCGAGGACCATAGTGACAGACGAACCGCAACAGCGAGGCAAAGCCCATCCGGCTGCCACCGGGCACGATGCTGAGAATCATGAGCAGGGCCGACAGACGGGCGGGGACGTAATTGGCCACGTCGTCAATACGGGCGGCCCAACAGCCGAATTCACGATAGCGCTCGGTGCGGTAGCCAATCATGGAGTCGAGCGTGTTCACCATCTTATAAGCCAGCATGCCCGGCGTGCCCAACAAGGCCAGCCAGAAGAGGGGGGCAATGACACCGTCGCTGAGGTTCTCGGCCAGCGTTTCGAGGGCCGCCGTGCGCACCTCCTGTGCGGAGAGCTGGGAGGTGTCGCGCCCCACGATGCGCCCCACCTGCTGGCGGCCTGCCTGGAGGGAGCGGTCGAGGGCGGCAAAGACGGCCTTCACCTCGCGAATGAGCGTGGTGCCGGCCAGGCAGTAGAACACCACCACTGCATCGAAAAGGAGGACGAGGGGCTGGATAAGGACGGGCGAAGAGGTGCTGAAGGGCAGGCTGACACGGACTTGCCACAGGCCCAGCACCTGATGGCGCAACAGCCATGCGGCCACGAAGACGCCCACAATGAGGCCGACAGCCAGCAGCGCCCCCTTGAGCCGACGATGTGTGCCCTTGTTGAGTCGGTGCTCGCCCAGGGAAATGAGACGTCCGAACCACACCACGGGATGGGGCAGGCGCTGGGGGTCGCCCACCAGCAGGTCGAGCACCCAGCCAAGAAGCAATGACAGCACTCTGGTCATACGCTCAGGATTTGATAGAGCCGCTCCATGTCGACATACTGACGGACATGGGCAGCCAGGCGGTCGTACTGCTCTTCCTTGAAGGCCCGATAGTCAAAGGGCTGGGCACGCTCATCCAGGCGGTCGGCATAGGGTTGCAGCAGGAAATCAACGAACTGGGCATTGTCCAGAATGCCATGCACATAGGTACCCATGCACTTGGCGTCCACGAAATAGCCGTCCTGGCGGCCATCACTCAGGTGCAGCAGCGGACGGGGCTGGGCATCACCGAAGGGCAGCGTGGCCCCCATGTGAATCTCGTAGCCCACGAGAGGAGAGGAGGCGGCGACAGCAGGGAGGAGCCGGGCCTCGACCTGGCGCGTCACCTTGTCGCCGCTCATGGTGGTCGTGGTGGGCAGCAGGCCCAGACCGGGCAGCCGCTCGATGTCGCCCTCCACATGATGGGGGTCGCACACTTCAACGCCCAGCATCTGATAACCACCACAGATGCCCAGCACAGTGGCTCCCTCGCGGTGGGCCCTGACAATGGCCTGGGCACAGCCGTTGCGACGCAGCTCGTAGAGGTCATGGAGCGTGGACTTCGTCCCTGGCAGGATGATGATGTCACTGTCCAGTATGTCGTCCACATTGTTGGTATAGAAAAGATGCAGGCGGGGGTCTTGCTCGAGTGAATCGAAGTCGGTATAGTTCGACAGGTGGCGCAGCATCACCACTGCCACCTTCAGTTCGCGGCCCTGCCAGGCGCTGGAGGCCCCTGCCGTAGCCTGACGGGAAGAAGGCTTCTGGGCCAGCGCCACGCTGTCCTCCTCTTCTATGTGGATATCCTTGAAGAAAGGCACCACGCCCAGCACCGGCACGCCGCAGATGTCCTGCAGCATGCGCCGGCCCTCATCGAAGAGGCGCAGGTCGCCCCGGAACTTGTTGATGATGATGCCCTTGATGAGCTGCCGGTCCTCAGGGGTCTGCAGGGCGATGCTGCCATAGACGGAGGCAAACACCCCTCCCCTGTCGATGTCGCCCACCAGAATGACGTCGGCCTGGGCATGGCGAGCCATGGGCAGATTCACCAGGTCGGTATGGCGCAGGTTCAGCTCGGAGATGCTGCCCGCCCCCTCCATCACGATGGGCTGATAGCGGCTGGCCAGACGGTCGAAAGCGGCGCAGACCTCAGCACGGAAGTCAATCTGGCTGGCGCCTGAGCCCCGCTTGCGCCAGAAGTCGTAGGCATCGCGGCTACCTATGGGCTTGCCATTCAGCACCACCTGCGAGGTATGGTCGCTCTGGGGCTTCAGCAGCAACGGGTTCATGTCGGAACAGCAGGGAATGCCGGCTGCCTCGGCCTGAACAGCCTGGGCACGCCCTATCTCAAGCCCATCGGGGGTGGCATAGGAATTGAGTGCCATGTTCTGCGCCTTGAAAGGAGCGGGATGATAGCCGTCCTGCCTGAAGATGCGGCAGAGGGCCGTGGCAAGGATGCTCTTGCCCACGTCGCTGCCCGTGCCTGCCAGCATGACGGGATGTAGATTAGCCACAGATTTCACGGATATTGTAGATATGAGTATAACTTGCTAATACATGGCGATAGCGGAAGACGGGAGTGGGCACCGGCTCACCCTTGGCATTGCAGACCTGTGTAGCGCTCTGGGGCACGTCGCCCAGGAACTGCGTGTAGTGGAACTCATGGCCCCGGCACTGACGGCCGTCCAGACTGAAGCTGCGATATCCCAGCGACAACTTGCGATCGGCCCGTCGCGCCGTGATGGTATAGGGCAGCACGCCACACATGGGATAGGCGCCATCATCGGTCAACAGCTCACGGCACAGGTACATCATGCCACCACACTCGGCCAGGATGTGACCGCCCTCCTCGGCATAGTGGAGGATGGCCCAGCGGGCTGACTCGTTGGCGGCCAAAGCCTGGGCATGCTTCTCAGGATAGCCTCCAGGCAGATAGAGCAGGTCGACGCCGTCCAAGCAGGGCACGTCGGTCTCAGGATTGAAGAAGCCGACATGGGCAAAGGCGTCGAGCGTCTCCTGATAGACAAAGGAGAAGCTCTCGGCATTGCGAGCCACCAGAAGTGTCTTGGCCGATGCAGGGGGCAGGGAGCAAGGAGCCAGCAAGCTGTCGTCCTCGCTATGCAGGGTGAGAAGTCTGTCCAGCCGGACATGCTCTTCGAGCAGTCTGATGAGCTCCTGCTGCTCAGCCTTCTCAGAGAAGTCCAGTCCCAGATAGCGCGAAGACTGCTCCAGGGCGGGCGATTTGGGCAGATAGCCGAAGCATTCTACCTGCAAATCGTCGCATACCTGCTGCAGCATACTGAAATGACGGGGAGAGCCCACCCGGTTGAAGATGACACCGGCTATACGGACGTCGTCCCTGAAGTGAAGGAAGCCCGAGAGGAGCGCCGCCATGGAATAGGCAGCCGACTTTGCATCGACCACCAGCACAATGGGCAGGCGGAGCACGCGGGCTATCTCGGCCGACGAGCCCTGGTCGCGGTTGAAGCCGTCGAACAGCCCCATCATGCCTTCCACCACACACACATCAGCATCGGTGCCATAGCCGCCAAAGAGCTGCCTGACGTGCAGGGGCGTTGCCATGAAGGTGTCGAGGTTGATGCTGGGACGTCCGCACACCATCTCGTGGAACTTCGTGTCTATATAGTCAGGACCGCACTTGAAGGGCTGCACCGAGAAGCCTTTCTCATGCAACAAAGCCATCAAGCCTCGGGCTATGGTCGTCTTGCCCGAGCCACTCGTGGGCGCTGCTATCATCCATGCTGCTTTCATCTTCATCTCAAGTATGCGCCTGCAAAGTTACTAATTTTTGAGAGCTGAGCCAAGGAAAAGGGATTCTTTTTTGTGAGCGTACAACACCGAGAAGCTGCCATTTGGCCTTCTAACGGCCAGAATTAAAATATTCAGGGGATGTTTGATACATTTTATAGTTATGCTTTGGAGTTATAAGTATAACACATATCCTTCAATTATTTACATTCCTATTATACATTGCTCGTTCAACTTCTGAGCCATAGCCATAAACTCAGGGCCATGACAATAGTCCTTGAAACTGAAGAACCGAAGAAAACGGCGAAAGACCGAGCAATCACGTGGATTATTAAGATATAGATAGT
>CAMNJH010000131.1 GCA_946541275.1 uncultured Prevotellaceae bacterium | reverse complement strand
TCTTTTCAATCACACTCAGTGAGTCCCCCGGGTCTGATGACCCGGGGGATTTTGTATTTATCGGCTTATGCCCTTTCGCTTGTATTTGAAGAGTGAAGCAAGTTTCTTCTTTTGTATTTTTTCCTCCTTTTATTTGCTTATTTCCTTTTTTTGCTGTACCTTTGCATCACTTTATCTACAAAAGACAACTAACAACTAATATAAAACTACTATGAGAAAGTTTTTTTCAGTCATGGTGCTTTTGTTCCTTGCTATGACCATGCAGGCACAGAAGTCGGTTTACATTCCTGATGAGTGGAGAAATCCATGGAACCCTGACACCTTGCTTTATGCTGAGAATGACCCTGACAACAAGTACACCTGGTCGAAGAGCCGTTCTGTTGAATCGGACAATGTTATTGTGTTTTGGGATAAGGGCTATGGTAGCAAGAAACCTTCGCAGTCGCCTTCAACCTATCGTGTTGATGAGCAGGACTTGTTGCAGAAGTGTGAACAGTTCTACGATTTGGAAATCAATAAATTGGGCTTTGTCGATCCTGCAACTACCAATCTTCGTAAGTACAAGGTGATGGTCCTGCTGAATCACACAGCCGATTGGGTTTGTTTTGGCGGTGGTTATGATTATGAGGTTTCTGCTCTTTGGCTTGGCCCATCAGCCTGTAAGCCTGTTGGCCATTCCGTAGCTCATGAGGTAGGTCACTCCTTCCACTACATGTGCTATTCTGATCATGCAGGAAATAATCATTATTCATCTAGTACAGATAATACTGGTTTCCATCTGGAGTGCGGCAGTGGCCAGGCCATTTGGGAGCAGACCGCCCAGTGGCAGGCTGCTCAGTCCTACCCTAATGAGATGTACAATCAGAGTATCGGTGTGTTCCGCAGATCACACAACTATGCTTTTTCGCATGAGTGGCACCGATATCAGAGTTACTGGTTCCATTACTACATCTGCCAGTATTATAATGATATCACGACTGTAGGTCAGGTGTGGCGCCAGCCCATGACTGGCCAGTCACATAACAATGCCACCGATTTTAATCAAGCCCTCATGGCTTTGAAAGGCCTGGATGCCGTAGGACTGTTCCGCCTTTATTATGACTATGCAGCCCATCTTGCCACGTGGGACATTGAGGCTTGTGCTCCTTATCGTGAGCCATATATTGGCGATTTTGACTATCGTTGCGTGATGACTGATGATCACACCTATCAGGTGGCGCTTGCATCTACACCTCAGTCTTCAGGCTTCAATATCATTCCCCTGAATGTGCCTGAAGCCGGGCAGCAAATCACCACTCATTTCACAGCGCTTCGAGCTGGTTCCAAACTGGCTGATGGTGATCCTGCTGAGATGATGAACGGTGAGACTGCTTGGGGAAAGACCTCACGCACCACTTATATCCGTGCCAGTTCTCCCAGCCAGCGTGCTTTCCGTTTGGGTTATGTGGCTTTGATGAACGACGGCACCCGCCGCTATTTCAATGAGGACAGCCTCTATTGCCAGGGTACATCCGAGGTGACCGAGGATGTGTCGATGACTGTTCCCGAAGGCACCAATCGTCTTTGGCTCATCGTGAGCCCGGCCCCCAAGCGCTATGTACAGCACAAGTGGACCGAACGGGCCGACAATGCTGAGCACTGGCCCTATCGCTTCAGTCTTGAAGGTACTGATTTGGGTAGTCGTGCCACGGCCTATGTCGTTCCAACGCTGGATGGTCGTGAGGTGGCTGATGTCAAGTTCACATACGATGTCTATATGCCCCGTCGTGGTTCTTATGACGCCACACCTGTCAGCGTGAGTGGCCCTGCATTAGCCCAGCTTGGCACGGCTCTACAGATCGACCCTACTAACATTGGCTCTTTGCTTCAGAACTATTCGGCAGCCGGTCCCTCAGCTGGTCGTATGATGTTCTATCCGCTTAATCCCAGTTCTTTGGCATTGGTCAACAATAAATCTACAGCCAATGGGTATGGTCATTGGTTCAATGACAATGGAAGTGTTTGTGATTACTCTGCCGCTAATAGCACTCTGTACAGCGAATTCCAGACATCTTCGGTGACGTTTAATATAGGTCAGTATCCTAACAGGTGTCAGAATGGTAAATCTTATACCATTGGCCAGGCATTGCGCTATAAGACCTCCAAGGGGAAAGAAGCCATTGCCCGCTTCGTGTTCCGTGTGCACATTGACAGCCAGCGCTCGGGTGCAGAACTGGCCGAAGTGGATTATACAATGCCTACAGGTGTTGGCTTCCTGCCAGTAGCCGACCAGGAAAGCACTGGTGCTTCAGAAATCTATTTTGACCTTAGCGGGCGGCGCCTCAATGGGGAGCCTGCCAAGGGCGTGTATATTCATAACGGCCGTAAGGTCATAAAATAGTAGGATATGAAGATAGGAATCATCGTGGCCATGGATAAGGAGCTGCAGCAGTTGCGGCAGGTCTTTGAAGGCAGCAATGTAGTAGTCCAGAAGTGTGGTATTGGCAAGGTTAATGCAGCGCTGGGAGTTCAGCAGCTCATCAGCAGCTATCACCCAGACTGCATCATCTCCTCGGGTTGTGCCGGAGGCAATGGAGATGATGTAGAAGTGAAGGACGTGGTGGTGAGCACCGAGCTGAGTTACCATGACGTGTATTGCGGTACAGCCATTGACAATACCACTCAGTATGGTCAGGTGCAGGGCCTCCCAGCCCGTTTCCCCGCCGACCCCTATCTGTTGCAGAAGAGCAGACTGCTCACAGGTGCAAAACTGCATCATGGGCTCATTGTTACTGGCGATTGGTTTGTTGACTCAAAGGAGAAGATGCGCAGCATCATTGATAAGTTCCCCGATGCACGGGCGGTTGATATGGAGTCGGCAGCCATTGCGCACACATGCTATCTGAGCAAGGTGCCCTTCATCTCTTTCCGCGTTGTGAGCGATGTGCCTCTGCGTGACACCAATGCTTCCCAGTATCATGACTTCTGGTCGCAGGTGGCAGCGCAGTCATTCCAGCTCACGCGTACGTTTGTAGAAAGCCTGTAGTCGTGACCATCGCTCTTGACCTATGATGTGTGTCGCGCGGTGACTTAGGTTAATAAATGAGAAAAAGAAGGCTATGTCGATTCTTTTTATTACTTTTGCAGCCGAAAACTGAGAAAGTAAGAAATGAAGAAACGACAAATAGCCATTTTGGGCTCCACAGGGAGCATCGGCACCCAGGCATTGCAGGTTATAGAAGAGCATTCCGACCTCTACGAAGCCTACTGCCTCACGGCCAACAATCAGTTTGAGCTCCTGGCCAAGCAGGCCCATCGGTTCAAGCCTGCTGCCGTAGTCATTGCCAACGAGCAGCATTATGAACAGTTGAAAGAGCTGATGTCCGATTTGCCCGAAGTGAAAGTCTACGCCGGCTCCCGAGCTTTAGATGAAATAGTGGAAGCCGAACCCATTGACATGGTGCTCACGGCTATGGTCGGTTTTGCCGGACTATCGCCCACCATCCATGCCATCAAGGCTCGCAAGGCCATAGCTCTGGCCAACAAGGAAACACTGGTTGTGGCTGGCAAGCTGATTCTGCAGTTGGCCCAACAGTATCATGTGTCCATCCTGCCTGTCGACAGCGAGCATTCTGCAATTTTCCAGAGTCTGGTGGGAGAGGACCAAAACCCCATAGAGAAAATACTGCTCACTGCTTCAGGTGGTCCATTCCGGCTGATGCCTCAAGAACAGCTGGCCACGGTGACCAAGGCCGATGCCCTGCGTCATCCTACGTGGGATATGGGGGCTAAGATCACCATCGACTCAGCCACCATGATGAATAAAGGCTTCGAGGTCATTGAGGCCAAGTGGCTTTTCGGCGTCGATGCCAGTCAGATACAGGTGTTGGTACATCCGCAGAGCATTGTCCACAGCGCCGTTCAATTTCAGGACGGTAGCGTAAAGGCCCAGCTTGGCGTGCCCGATATGCGCCTGCCCATTCAGTATGCCCTGTCCTTCCCCCGCCGTCTCACCCTGGGCAGCGAGCGCCTTGACCTGTTCCGCGCACAGAAGCTGGAATTTTTCGAGCCCGACCTTCAGAAGTTCCGTTGTCTGGCACTGGCCTTCGAAGCCATCAAGGCCGGAGGCAACATGCCCTGCATAGTGAATGCAGCCAATGAAATAGTCAATCGTGCCTTCCTGGAAGACCGTTGCTCGTTCCCCCAGATGGCTGATGTCATTGCGCAGACCATGCAGCGTTCCACTTTCTCCTCCAACCCCGACTACGACGTGTATGTGCAGACCGATGCTGAAGCACGTAGCATAGCTGCAGAGCTGCTGAAAGGTTGATTCCCCCACTGAACATTAATCATAAGAATTAAGCATTAAATAAATGGAAGTTTTTCTGATAAGACTCTTACAGTTCCTGATGGCCATCTCGCTATTGGTGCTGCTTCATGAGCTGGGCCACTTCACTTTTGCCAAACTCTTTAAAGTCCGTGTGACAAAGTTCTATCTGTTCTTCAATCCCAAGTTCCACATCCTTAGTACCTACGACACCTGGGTGCGCAAGTTGCTGAAACTGAAGCCTGAGGTTATTCCTACGAAAGAAGTGGACGTCGAGGTGGAAGAGGGTGAGGCTCCCAAGAAGGAAAAGGTGAAAGAATACGTTGGTACGGAGTATGGCCTGGGATGGCTGCCACTAGGTGGCTATTGTGCCATTGATGGCATGATTGACGAGACCAACCAGAAGCTCTCGGAAGAGACGCATCCCTGGGAGTTCCGCACCAAGCCTGCCTGGCAGCGCCTGCTCATTATGATAGGTGGTGTGCTGGTCAACTTCCTTCTGGCGCTTTTCATCTACTCCATGATTCTGCTCCACTGGGGTGAGACCTATGTGCCTGTCAGCCAAATGACTGATGGCATGAAATTCAACCAGGAAGCCAAGGCCCTTGGCTTTCAGGATGGCGATGTCCTGCTCAGTACCGATCGCGGTCCTTTGAAAAAGTTCGATGACGACCTGTTCCGCGAATTGTCAAAAGCCAAGACGGTCACTGTCATGCGCAATGGCCAACAGCAGCAGGTTCAGATACCCATGGAAAAGAAGAAGTTCCTGTTCTTCTCCTATGAGTCTTCATCCTTGAATCTGCTCAACATGTTCCGTTCAACGCCCATGTTCATGCGGCCGTTCCTGCCAGCTGTCGTCGACAGCGTGCTGCCAGGCACGGCAGCTGCCCAGATAGGCTTGCAGCGTGGCGACTCCATCCTGGCCATCAACGGCAAGAGCGTCGATTCATACAATGAGTTTACCGATGAGATAGCCTGTCTGGGCGATGTGCTCGCAACGGCCAAGACACCTGCTGACAGTATGAAGGTACGCAGCATTGACCTTGTTGTGTGGCGTGCATCGCAGGCTGCCCTGACTGATAGTATTCCCTATCAGGGCGATACTCTTCAGACCGTGCTCTCGCCCGACCTGAAACTGGGCTTTGTCACTATGTCGAAGTATGAGCCCGTCACCTTCAAATACGGATTCCTGGAAAGCATCCCGGCTGGTATTGGCTATGGCTGGCATAAGCTGTCAGGCTATGTCAGTGACATGCAGTATGTCTTCACCAGCGAGGGCGCCAAGTCGCTAGGTGGCTTCGGAACCATTGGCAGCCTGTTCCCCGAGGTGTGGGACTGGCATCGCTTCTGGGAGATGACCGCTTTCCTCAGCATCATCCTTGCCTTCATGAACATTCTGCCCATACCGGCCCTCGACGGTGGCCACGTGCTCTTCCTGCTCTACGAGATGATTACGCGTCGCAAACCCTCTGAGAAGTTCATGATTCGTGCAGAATATGTAGGTTTTGGCATCCTGATCCTGCTTATGGTCGTTGCCAATCTCAACGACATCCTCCGCTGGATGGGGATTATGTAAATGAATCTTTGTTGTAAATATATACGCGCGAAAGAACGTGCTACTGGCGCTACCGAGGCTTGTAATCTTTTGATGTACAGTATTTTCCGGGTGCATGAACGTCAAAATGGCGTGCTACCGGAAATGCTACTGGAGCTATCAGGAAAGCACCTGCATATTTTGCTTCTTTTGTGCAATCATGAGACATACAGAAAAATTGCGCCGACTTTTCTGTATGTCTCATTGACTTTTTTCAAAACGGCGTTGACTTTTTCAAAAATGGCGTTGACTTTTTTCAAAAAGTCGCCACCATTTTGGACAGTTGTATGTCGGTAGCACGAGTAGCATCAGTAGCACGAGTAGCACCATTGTTGTCTATATTTATGGGGACAAGTGCTTATTCGACCGTGGTGCACCAGGTCGGTAGGTGGTGAGAAGTGCGAGTGCCAGATGTGTTAAAAATTACCAAGGCGCAACAAAATCTCAAATCACTCACTCCAAAGCTCAAAAAATATTTGTAACTTTGCACGCAATATTTAAAGAAAGGATATTTATGGCTTCATTTATTGCAGACAAAATCGTGATGGACGGCCTTACCTTTGACGACGTCCTGTTGATTCCCGCTTATTCGGAAGTACTGCCCAAGACGGTAGAGTTGAAAACCCGTTTTTCGCGTCACATTGAGTTGAATATACCTTTTGTGACGGCTGCCATGGATACTGTCACGGAGAGCCAGATGGCTATAGCCATTGCTCGTGAGGGTGGCATTGGCGTCATCCACAAGAACATGCCCATTGATGAGCAGGCTCGCCAGGTGGCCATAGTCAAGCGTGCCGAGAACGGAATGATTTACGATCCCGTCACCATTCCCTGTGGCTCGACTGTGGCTCAGGCCCTCGACATCATGTCAGAGTATCATATTGGTGGTATTCCCGTGGTCGACGAGGAGAAGCGCCTGGTGGGTATTGTCACCAATCGTGATCTGCGTTTTGAACGCCGCCTTGACCGCCCCGTGGAAGAAATTATGACGAAGGAGAACCTGGTCACTACGCACCAGCAGACCAATTTGGCTGATGCCGCACAGATTCTGCAGGAGAATAAAATTGAGAAGCTGCCCGTGGTGGACAAGGACAATCATTTGGTAGGCCTCATCACCTATAAGGACATCACCAAGGCCAAGGACAAGCCCATGGCCTGCAAGGATGAGAAGGGTCGTCTGCGCGTGGCTGCTGGTGTGGGTGTCACCTTTGACACACTCGACCGCATGCAGGCTCTGGTCAATGCCGGGGCTGATGCCATTGTCATCGACACGGCTCATGGCCACTCGAAGGGCGTCGTTGAGAAACTGCGCGAGGCCAAGGCTTCGTTTAAGAATATTGATATTGTGGTGGGCAACATCGCCACAGGCGATGCAGCACGCATGCTGGTGGAGAACGGTGCCGACGCCGTGAAGGTAGGTATCGGCCCGGGTAGCATCTGCACCACTCGCGTGGTGGCTGGTGTGGGCGTGCCCCAGCTGTCGGCCGTATATGACGTCTATTGTGCCCTGAAGGGAATGGATGTGCCCCTCATCGCTGATGGCGGACTGCGCTACTCGGGCGATGTGGTGAAGGCCCTGGCCGCTGGCGGTTCGAGCGTGATGATAGGCTCGCTCGTGGCTGGCACTGAGGAAAGCCCTGGCGACACTATTATCTACAATGGTAGGAAGTTCAAGAGCTATCGTGGCATGGGCTCGCTGGAGGCCATGGAGCACGGCTCGAAGGACCGCTATTTCCAGGCCGACACGAAGGACGTGAAGAAACTGGTG
>CAMNJH010000130.1 GCA_946541275.1 uncultured Prevotellaceae bacterium | reverse complement strand
CGATAGATGCGCTGGTCGGGCCACGTCAGGTGGTAGCAGGCTGCCACGGGAGTGTCCTCGGGATATTCCTGCAGCAGTTCGCGCTGCACGTCGTCGACGATGGCAGCCGAGAGGAAGATGCACATCGTTGATTGGCTGCGGGCCAGCAGGTGCAGCTGTTCCTTCTCGGGCATAGGAGTGCGGCCCTCGCCACGCGTCAGGATGATGGTCTGGGTGCGCTCGGGAATGGTGAACTGACTGCGCAGCTCGGCGGCGGCGGCCAGGAAGCTGGATATGCCGGGCGTGATGTGGTACGACATGTGGTGGGCATCAAAGAAAGCCATCTGCTCCTGAATGGCGCCGAAGATGCAGGGGTCGCCAGTGTGCAGGCGGACAATGAGATGGCCCCGGTCGTAGTGTTCCTTCATCAGCTGGCACTGCTCCTCAAGGTTCATACTTGCCGACGAGCGAACCACGGCGCCAGGCTTATGGCAGTCGGTGAGCTCGCGGGGAACGAGTGAGCCAGCATAAAGAATCAGGTCGGCCCGTTCCAGGAAGCGGCGGCCACGCACACTGACCAGGTCGGGGTCACCAGGGCCGGCGCCTACTATCTCGACATGACCCTGCCGTAAGTATTGGCGGGCAATGGCAATAGCCAGCGTGAAGTCTTTCCCCTTCACCTTGGGCAGCAACAGCTTTCCGTTGTTGGACCCCAGAATGGCGGCCGCCTCACTGACGCTGGGCGTTCCTACATGCTTCTGCACGGTAGTGCTGGGAGTGGGTACGTCGACTTGGGCAAGCTCATCGGCCGTAAACAGGTGCAGCGCGGGACTGCAGGACTCCTGCTGCAACTTCTGGATAACAGGCTCGTCGGCCTTGATGTCGATGGTACATACATCTTTGATGCAGCCTGACTCTATATAAATATTGTGGGCGGCCAGCTGATGCTGAATATCGGCATAGCTCTCCAGCGGAGCCTGATGGGCCAGCCCGATGCCCAGGCTGAGCACTTGGGCTGTGTAGTGCAGGACTGAGGCCCCTGCTGGAAGCTGGTAAATGAACGGCGACACGATGATGGCTACGGAGAAATGGCCGTTCACTATCTCTTCCACGCTCTGCACCCTGGTGACATGCCTAGGACAGGTGCGCTCCAGGTAGTCCGTACCCTCATCGCGGATGTCGAGCAGGAGAGCCGTGGGCTCTTCGTTGACAAACTTGCCAATCACGGTGTTCAAATGGTCAGTGGTGTTCACGTGCCAGCCGTACTGTTCACCCAGGGTGTCAAGCGCCCATAGCCCGGCATTATCGCTCTGGGTGGTGATGACAGGAGCCACACCCAGGACGGCTGCCACCTGCCTGGCCAGGTCGTTAGCCCCGCCTACATGACCCGAAAGGACAGAGATGACATGCTGCCCGAAGGTGTCGACACACACCACGGCAGGGTCTGTGTGCTTGTCGTCTGCGTAGGGGGCAATGGTGCGCACGCAGATGCCCATGGCTCCCACGAAGATGAAAGCATCAAAGTCGTTCCAGGCGGTACCCACGTCGGCCCGTTCCATGAGCTGGCCCTTGGTTTCTTGTTGCAGCAGGGAGGCGACACGCTGCCCTTTCTCGCTGATTTGAATGATGGCTATCTTGCTCTGCATTTCAGTATCTCTATGGGGTTATAGTCGTTCAGTTGTATTCTAAGAGGAGGCTCTTGTAGCAGGCCCAGCTCGCGGCATGCGTCGTCCCACAGCTCACGGCTGTTAGTGGGCACCTTGGGTGAAGTCACGCTGTTGAAGACTATGACGCCATCGGGTGCCAGGTAGCGCAAGGCTTTCGCCATGATGTCCTTCAGGTGGCCGCCATGGCCGCCTATGAAGACGGCGTCAGGAGCTGCTATGCCGTCGCAGTCCACAGAACAGAAGTCCCCCATGTGCACCTCTATCCCTGGGGTGCCATGGCGACGGGCATTCTCGTGGATGATGGTCTCACATTCGGGCCTCACTTCAAAGGCCACAACATGCAGATGGGGAAACTGCAGACGGGCCTCAATGCTGACGCTGCCCGTGCAGAAGCCAATGTCCCACAGCACGCGGCGCCGGGGCAGGTCGAGGGCCTGCAGCGTCAGCAGGCGAATGGGCATCTTGGTAATCATCTTCTCGCGGCCGTCCAGCAGGACGAAGCTACCGTCAGGAAGGCCGAAGGGACGTGAGAGTGGAGAGCCATGAGGGGCAAGGTGAGCAGTGAGTATGAGGCAGTTGGGTGTGGCAAAGGTACGCTGGGTGGCTTCCTCAAGGCTCAGCGTCGACACCTTTTCCAACTCCGGATTCCCCAGGCGCTCACCCACGTGCACTACATAGTAGGAGTAGCCGTAGTCCAGCAATCGGCGGGCGATGGCGGCAGGCGTATGCTCATGGTCCGTGAGAATGCCTATCTTGGCCGCCCGCTTCATCAGCGCCCGATCCAGCTCGGGCCAGGGACGGCCCGTCAGCGAGACGATGCGCATGTCATGATAGGGCAGCAGCAGCCGGTGGGCCAGCATCTGCAGGGAGTTGAACGACGGGTAGACCGTCACCTCGGCCTCGGGCATCTTCCGCAAGATGGTATTGGCAAAGCCGAAGAAGAGCGGATCGCCACTGGCAAAGACGATGATGGTCTCCGTCTTCGCCTCTACCGTACGGTACTGGGCGAAGACGGCCTCCAGAGGCACCGTAATGTCAATCCACGCGGACGCCTCGGGCAACAGTGATGCCACGATGTCATGGTGGCGCCTGCCGCCTGAGAACACCTTTCCCTCGCTGATGATTTGCAGGACTTCCGGCATAAACCACGGCTTCGGACGGTCGGCTATTCCTATAATGATAAATCTCATGGGCCTTTTAAATGAGAAATGAGAAATGAGAAATGAGGAATAAGAAATGAGGAATGAAGTCAGAGGTCTCTGCCTGGCCTCAGCTGCGCAGCGTCATCATAGGTGAGGATGGCATTGCAGAGCGTGGCGGCCAGGTTCGACCCACCCTTGCGGCCCTCCACGATAAGCTTGGGAATATCACGGAAGGGCTTCACCATGTGCTTGGACTCGCGCACGTGGACAAAGCCCACGGGCGAGGCAATGATGCCGGCAGGACGAGCCTTGCCCTTCCTGATGAGGTCGCACAGCTCCATGAGGGCCGTTGGCGCATTGCCGAAGGCGAACAGCGCATCGGGGTGCTCGGCCACGGCCAGCCTGATGCCAGCCTGCGTGCGGGTGATGCCCTGTGCAGCTGCCATTTCGGCCACGCGCTCATCGCCCAGATAGCACTTGGCTTCCAGTCCCAGCCGCTGCAGGGCTCCTTTCCTGATGCCGCTCACCACCATGGTCACATCGGTGACAATGGTCTTCAGCTGTCCCGTGCGCACCTTATTATATAATGTCTCCACCGCCCCAGGGTCAGTATATAGTATGCGCTCCATGTCGAAGTCGGCCGTTGTATGAATAGCGTGCAGCAACGCCCATTTGTGGTCCAGTGGCCAGTCGTGCCTGCGCAGCTCTCCCTCAATGGTTCTGAACGACTCCATCATGATCAGCTGGCCCTTCTTCTCGTCGTGTGCCGCAGTCGGCTCCCTGTAGTAGCCCCGTGGGGTAATCATCTTGCCATCTGCCGACACATAGGTCTGTGAGTTACCTATCAGCACCACGGTGAACATGTCCACCTGCTCCGGATCGAAGGCAGCCAGGGTGGTCAGCACGGCCTGCTCATCTTCCCTTCCAGCCTGGCGTACATAGCCCACGGGCGTATCAGCCCGGCGTGACTTCAGGAAGAGCTCCTGCAAGCGGTACAGCTGCCAGTAGCGGCCATGCGACTTGGGGTTATAGACGGCGGTCACAAAGTCGCCCACGGCAGCCGCCTTGATGCGCCGCTCAATGACCTCCCAAGGCGTCATCAGGTCACTCAGTGAGATGAGGCACAGGTCGTGCCCCAGCGGAGCGCCCAGTATGGAGGCGGCCTTTTGGAATGCTGATATGCCGGGCAGCGCCACTATCCCCACATCGTCGGCCTGCCGCTCCTCCTTCATCTCATACATCAGGGGAGCCATGCCATAGATGCCGGCATCGCCCGACGAGATGACCACCACGGTCTTCCCCTGGTCGGCCAGCTCAAAAGCCTGTGCCGCCCGCTCCCGTTCCTTCTTCATGCCCGTGTCAATGCACTCGCAACCGGGCTTCAGGTACGGCTGTACAAACTGGAAATAATACTTGTAGCCCACCACGGCATCGGCTGCCGCCACGGCGCTGGCCACTGCCGGTGTGATGTCTTCACCACTGCCCGGCCCGATTCCTGCTACTATAATCTTTTTCATCTTCGTCTTGTTGTCATAGGGTCACTTCTCCTGTCCTCCCTTCCAGTATTCCTCCAGTCGCCTGGCTTCTTCCTCGGTGATGTAGGTCACGGCGCCATGCTTCTGCTCTTTGAAGTTAGTGCGCTTCATGGGCGACTGAGCATCATCGAAATACCCTATGGGATGGTAAGTAAAGAAATCACGCGTTTCCACGAATCCGAAGTTCATGGGGCGTCGGCTGAAGTCGTCGAACATGACGACGTAGGTGTCGCTGTCCAGCCTTTTCCAGCAGTTGGGCGCCTCGTGCCCCTGCCGCTCACCGTCCTTGTAGTTCTCGTCGAAGGTGTAGGGGCCCGTGATGCGCTGTGCCGAGGCGTGCTTCGGCGTTGCCCCGTTCTCGTGGCTGACGTAGAACAGGTGATAGGTGTCGCCCACGCGGATGATGTCCGAGTCAATGATATTGTAGGCCTGCCCCGGAGCCTCGGCCAGCAGCTGGGGCTGGCTGGTCAGCTGGGTGTAGTCATTGTTCACGTAGGCATAGTATATCACGTTTTTGCCATTGCCCTGTCGGGTGGTGAAATGTATCATCAGCTGTCCCTTCTCTTCGTCGTACACGGTCTCCGGTGCCCACACGCAACCCACTTCCTGCCAGTCCATGCCTTCCTGTGCCGGCAGCTTGGTGAAGTCAATATTAGTGCGCGTCCAGTGTATCAGATCCGTCGATTTCATCAGCACCAGGCCGCGGTTGTTCCCCCAGCCATAGCGCTTGCCGTCTCGCTCCCATTCCGTCTGCCGTATGCCAGCACGCCTTCCAAACACATGCAGGTCGGTCATTGCCAAGTAGAACGCGCCGTCAGGCCCCCTGAAGATGTGCGGGTCGCGTATGCCGTGCTGCATGGCTATGGTGTCGCCGCCAATGATAGGGTGGTCGTCGTTCAGCGCCGTCCAGGTGTAGCCGTCGCGGCTCAGTGCCATGTGCAGACCGTGGTCCTGGTCCTTATGGTAGACCATCAGGTAGCAGCTGGCCTTCGCGCCGGCCTGCAGTGCGGTCACCCCTTCGGCCGAGGCCGGGATGAAGTTGATGCGTCCGTCACGGTCATAGCTCAGCGGCTCGGCAATGACACTGCGGCTGTAGCTAGTGCCGTCGCTCAGTCCGCCGTTGTGTGAGAAGAAGAGCCACTGCCCCTTGAAGTTCACGATGGCCGGATGCGTGGTGTTCGAGTTTCCGGCTATCTCGCTGATGATGCCCATCGGCGTGTAGGGGCCCAGTGGGTGGTCGGCCACGGCGTAGGCAATCTTCTCCGGCCACTCCGACGCGTAGGTCAGGTAGTATTTGCCATTGCGTTTGTGCAGCCACGGCGCTTCGGTGAAGGGGTGGCGCTCGTCCAGGTGAATACGGTGTATGTCGCCGTCAATCTCCGTCATGCTGTCCTTCAGCCGGGCCATGTAGCACTGTCCGTTGCCCCATACGATATAGGGTGTGTTGTCGTCGTCAATGAAGATGGCGGGGTCTATGCATGCCCAGCTGTGCCTGGAGTCGCGGCAGTCCTCGTTGGTCAGCAGTGGCTTGCCCAGCGCATCCTTGTAGGGGCCGGTAATCTTGTCGGCCACGGCCACGCCAATGCCGCACCAGTTCGTCGAGACGTAGAAATAGTATTTGCCGTTGCGCTTCGCAGGGTGCGCAGCGTATGCCTGTCGGCTCTTGGCCCACGAGAAGGCATCGATGTGCAGGGGCGAGGGGTGCTCCGTCCAGTGGCGCATGTCGGTGGTGCTGTACAGCAGCCAGTCGTGCATCACATATTTGCTCTGCCCGCCCTCGGCATCGTGCCCGGCAAAGAGCCACAGCGTGTCGCCTTCCACCAGCACTGACGGGTCGGCCGTGTGCTTGTCGCGAATAATGGGGTTGCCCTTGCTCTCGAAGTCATGGGTCAGCACGTAGCCCCATTTCTGTTGCATGCGCTCCAGCTCGTCCCTAGTCACTGAGATGACCGATCCGTGGCGGGGGAAGAAGTCCTTACGGAACGACTGCGGCTCCTTCGTCCAGGTCATCAGGTCCTTCGACGTCTGGAATTCATAGCGCCCACTGCCGTATAGGTCGTACATGAGTATCCACAGCCCCGATCCGTCGTGCAGGGGGAACACGCTGCTCCCCTCCACATGCGTCGGTGTGCCGGCGTAGGCGTCCAGGTACTTGAAGTCCTCCTTCCATGGCCCTAACAGCCGCTTTGATGTGGCCTGCTGAATGCCGTTCTTCACCTCCTTGCCGTTCGCGTCCTTGGTGTTGCCTTTATAGAACAGGTGGTACACGCCATCCTTGCAGATGATGTCATTGTCTATGCTGCCGTACTTGGCGCCGAACAACTGTCGGGGCTCGCTCTCAAATGCCGTGAAGTCGTCGTTGGCATAGGCATAGTAGGTGATGAGACTCTGCCTGTTGTCGCCCGTGCGTTGCAGGTTGAAGTAAATCATGTATTTCCTGGCCCTGCTGTCGTAGACAGTCTGCGGCGCCCACACCCAGTAGGCATCGCTGAAGGCGGGCCAGTCGCGTCCCAGGTTAACCTTGCTGTGAGTCCAGTTCACCAGGTCCTTTGATTTCATCAGCACGATGCCCGGATTCTCCGTCCAGCCGTTCTTCGCCACCATCATGTCGGTAGCCACCAGATAGTAGCAGCCATCCTCACCACGCAGTATGTGCGGGTCGCGTATGCCCCCGCTCTCGCTGATGCTGTCGCTGGCCACCACGGGCTTGTTCTGGTTCAGGGCATACCAGTTGCGGGCATCTTCGCTCACGGCAAAGCGCAGCTGCTCCTGCAGGTTCTTGTCGCCGCCACCCTCAAAGTAGGCAAAGAGGTATCCGGCAAAGGGGGCCGTGGGCTGTTTCTGAGCGTGGCCGTCGGCATTGTCTGTCCGTCCTGCTGCCTGAACGGCAAAGGTAACACTCAGGAAAAGGGTTAAGAGAAGAAGTCTTTTCATATTTGTACGGGTCTTTTCTTATAAAACGTTTTCCCGCTTTTTTTATTGTTTCCAGATGTCACTACTTTTACGCCTTCCGCCCAGAAAGGAGATACAGGAAAAAGAACATGGGCTTATTACGCGAGGCTCCTGGGCACGCTTCCAGTCGGAAGGCGGTGCGGAGAAAAACCGCCTGGCGGCCTACCGCGGCTATTTCGAGTCCGATGCCCCCGCTGAAGCACGTATGATAGGTCTGCAAGTTGCTCCTCTCCGGCCTACGCGCGCGCGTAAATATGCGCGAAAAGAAGTGCTACAAGTGCTACCGACGCTCCTATTGCATTGTTATGCAAATAGTTACGGGTGCATATCCACTGAAAGTTTTTGCTACCGAAAGTGCTACCGGGCAAAACGGACTTTCGTTTTTGTCTCATGCCGTT
>CAMNJH010000129.1 GCA_946541275.1 uncultured Prevotellaceae bacterium | reverse complement strand
TCTGGCGAATCCACCACACGGCATAGGATATGAATTTGAATCCGCGGGTCTCGTCGAATTTCTGTGCGGCCTTGATCAAGCCTATGTTGCCTTCGTCAATCAGGTCGGTCAGCGTCAGCCCCTGGTGCTGATACTGCTTGGCCACTGAGACGACGAAGCGCAGGTTGGCCGTCACCAGTTTGTCCTTTGCGCGCTCTCCCTCGGGGCCTCCCTTGCGAATTTTCTGAGCCAGCTCTATCTCCTCGTCAATGCTGATGAGGGGTGCACGGCCGATTTCCACTAGGTACTTGTCGAGGGCTTCGCTCGAACGATTGGTGATGCTCTTCTGAATTTTTAGTTGTCTCATCCTTACTTCTCCTTCTTGAATTTTGTCTTAACTGCCTGAAATATAGGCTTATACGTCGTATATGCTTAAAATGCGCTGCAAAGGTACAAAAAATATCAATAAGTTGTACGCGATACGTACAACTTTTTAAGTTAAATATCTATAAAAGGCTATTGCAGTTGCAGATGATGGGTGATGCAGTCGGGCAGTTCCTCTTCGTAGTGCGTCACCATGACGAGCGTCTTCTCGGGCTGGCTGCAGAAGTCTTCGATGATGCGCTTCACCAGTTGCTGGCGCTTCAAGTCAAGCCCGTGCATGGGTTCGTCGAGGATGAGCAGTGCGGGGTCCTTGACAAAGGCACGGCAGACCAGTGCCAGGCGCTGTTCGCCGCTGGAAAGTTGCATAAACGAACGGCCTGCCAGTTCGGCCATGCCGAAGCGCTGCATCCATTCCAGGCAACGCTGTCGCTCGGCGTCGTTAGGATGGGCATAGAGTCCCACCGTGTCCTTCAGTCCGCTGGCCACGACGTGCAGGGTGGAGATGTTCCGCTGGTAGGATCGATGCAGCTCGGGCGAGACATAGCCAATGCGGCGCTTAATGTCCCAGATGCTCTCGCCAGTGCCTCGCTGCCTGCCAAAGAGGGCAATGTCACAGGCGTACGACTGTGGGTTGTCGGCGCAGATGAGCGAGAGTAGGGTAGACTTGCCGCTGCCGTTCCGTCCTGACAGCGCCCAGTGCTCGCCCTGCCGCACCGTCCATGACAGGGGTGCCAGTATGGTGCGCTGCCCATAGCGGATGCTCACTTCGTGCAGCTCAATGATGGGCGCTCCTGCCGACTGGCTACCGGAATCGGGGTTTGCGGCATGCCCGGCATGAGGAATGGCTGTTGCCTGGCCAGCAAATTCCTCTTCGGGCGATGTCCAGATGATTTCATCGGCAAAGGTGGGTATCTCCGTTGGACGGGCCACGACCAAGTAGAGCTGCATGCCCTGCTGTTTCAGCACGAGCAGCTGCTGGCTGAGCATGCTGCGCGCCTCCCTGTCAAGTCCGATGAACGGATTGTCGAGGATGAGCGTCCGTGGGTGGGCCATCAGCGTCTTCACCAGCTGCATCTTGCGCAGCTCTCCACTGGAAATGGAGATGACATACAGGCCCAGCAGCGGCTCCATGCCCATCAGCTCGTAGAGCTGGTGCTGTTGCCGTCGGCGCTCAGGGGTGTCGGGGCCTGACAGCAGGAACGAGCGTTCCAGGGCCTGCTCCACGGTGGGCGTCTCCTGGTCAATGTCGTGCTGGTTCCATCGCTGCTGCAGGTAGTAGCTGCGGTCGGTGGCCGTTCCGTAGGTGTCGCAGAATGCCACGTAGCGCACGCTGTCGCTGCTCAACTCGCGCCTCATGCGCTCCATGCGCTGTGTCTTGCCGCTGGCGTTCAGTCCGGCAATGACCGTCACTTTTCCTTTTTCGTGTCCTCTGTTTCCTGTGTGGCTGGCTTTTGGGGAGTCCATAGCTTTTGCTGGTTTTTGTTCACAAAGTCTTTCCATCCGCGATAGTGGGGGGCATCCGTGTCGGGGCGTCCCATTTGCAGATAGTGGCAGTAGGCAGCGGCCAGGGCGTCGGTGGCGTCCATAAAACGCCCCATTTCTGACTGCGGAATCTTCAGCAGGCGCTGCAGCATGCCTGCCACCTGCTCTTTCGATGCGCTGCCGTTGCCCGTCAGTGCCATTTTTATTTTCATCGGTGCATATTCGTGAATGGGCACGCTGCGCTCGATGGCGGCGGCGATGGCCACCCCCTGGGCACGCCCCAGCTTCAGCATGGACTGCACGTTCTTGCCGAAGAACGGGGCCTCGATGGCCATCTCGTCGGGCAGGTATGAGGTGATGATGCCTGTCACACGCTCGAAAATGTGGCCCAACTTCAGATAGGCATCCTCGAATTTGCGCAGATCGATGATGCCCATTGTCAACATTTCGGCCTGCTGACTGACTCGTCGGGCCGATGACTGACCCGACGTCACTTTCAGCACGCCATAGCCCATAATATTTGTTCCCGGGTCAATGCCAAGTATGATTTTTTCCATAATAACACTGCAAAGTTACGCTTTTTTTCGGTATTTTCAGCCGAAAATGTCATTTCTTTTGTCAGAAATTTGCAGAATCAAAATATTTGCATTATTTTTGCATCGTCAAAAGACACGGTACCGCATGGAAACTCAAGAAAAGTTTGAGACTAGTATCAACAAGAGCGATTATAAGATTCTTATTGTCGACGATGTGGTGAGCAATGTGCTGCTGCTGAAGATTCTTCTTACCAGCGAGCAGTTTAAGGTGTGTACAGCCAACAGCGGTGAGGCTTGCCTTGAACAGACCAGCGCCGAGCATCCCGATTTGATACTTCTCGACGTCATGATGCCAGGCATTGACGGATTCGAGACAGCCACACTGCTGAAGAAGAACCCAGCCACGGCTGACATTCCCATTATATTCCTGACGGCTCTGAACAATCCAAATGACTTGGTGCATGGCTTCAAGGTGGGCGGCAGCGACTTCCTGTCGAAGCCGTTCAACAAGGACGAGTTGTTGTCGCGCGTGATGCACCAGATTGAACTGGTGGCCGCCAAGCGGCTCATTGAGAAGCAGAATGCCGAGTTGCGAGCCACTATTGCCAACCGCGACAAGATGTACTCTGTCATAGCCCACGACCTGCGCTCCCCCATGGCCAGCATCCGCATGGTGCTCAACCTGGTGGTGATGTCAGTCACGAAGGAAAGTGTGGGCCCTGAGCTGTTCGACCTGCTGGACAAGGCCAACAAAGAGTCGGAAGACGTGCACGACCTGCTGGATAATCTGCTGAAGTGGACAAAGAGCCAGACGGGTAGACTGAACGTGGTGACGCAAGACCTGGATTTGGACGACATCATTCCCGGCGTGGTGGAAATCTTCGAGGTGATAGCCTCTACAAAGAATATCAAACTGACCTACCATGGCTGTGGCTCGTTGGTGGTGCGTGCTGACAATGACATGCTGAAGACCGTGGTGCGCAACTTCATGTCGAATGCCATCAAGTTCAGCCCCGACGGCAGTTCGGTTGAAATATCTGTGACCACTGAGGGTGACTATGCCAAGGTCAGCGTTCGTGACCATGGCGTGGGCATTGCACCGGAGCGCCTGGCAAATATCTTCCACAAGGGCGAGACCACTTACGGCACTGGCGGCGAGGAAGGCTCAGGACTGGGCTTGCAGCTCTGCGCAGATTTTGCCCGGAAGAATGGAGGCGACGTCTTTGTGGAATCTGTCCTAGGTGAAGGAAGCGTCTTCAGTTTCACCGTGCCTCTGAAGAAATAATTGCTTTTGCCATTACTATTTAAATGATGTTTTTGCGTGCGTGCGCGAGGAGCTGAACGGCGTAAAAGTTGAGCTGTCCAGCTACACAACCTTTAAAATCATTTTCCAAAATACCCTTCACTGCGATGACAATCGCTTGTGATTCAAGACGTTGGAGTGAAGGGCGTATCTAAGTTAGGAGTATATCTGAGTTAGCTCAGATACACTCCTAACTCATATTAACGTTTTTGCTTTTACTAAAAAATCGTTGACTTTTCCTCATGGGGCGTTGACTTTTTCTCATGGGGGGCCGACTTTTTTTCATGGGAGGCCGCCATTTTTTCATGCGGGGCCGTCATTTTTTCATGCGGCGGCGTCCTTTTTTGGTGTGATGAGCCAAGATTTCCGATAAGAATCCAATTCTTCTTCTGTTCCTTTCATCGGCAATAGAGAAATCATGACAGTCTATCACAAAGAAAAACAACCTTTCACCGAATCTAGCTGTAACACAGTCAGTTATGCTGATGGTGAAGGGTTGAATAGCACTGCAAAAAAAACCGTAGCTATCCTCTAGCCTCTCTCCTCTCATAGTCGAGAAAGTGAAACATGCGAGACATGGTGTCCCCAAAGAAGTCATCAGAGTATGACTGAGTCGTCGCGAAAAGGCTGGAGGGTTGTTAAAAAATACAAATCGTTGGCCTGATTTGCCCGTCTTTTTGGCAGGATGTCAGATATTTTTTGTAACTTTGCACCCGATTTTTGAACAGATGCTTCCGTTCGAGAAGCTCTGCCTATCATTTTTCTTACATTTCCGATTATTTTTAAGGTTATACTAAGATAGTATATGTATACAAAGCAAGAATTAGAACAGATGGAAGTCACCCAGCTGATGACCATAGCTGAGCAGTTGGGCGTTAAAGTGTCGCCGAATGACTCACAGGAGACCGTTATCTATGACATCCTGGACAAAGCTGCAATAGAGAGCGCAGCCACTGAGGTCGCTTCGCCCAAGCGCAAGCGCACCCGAATAGCCAAGAAGGACACTGACCATGTATATAGTGTAAATGGCAACGAAGGTGAAAACCTCGACGTGAAAGGCTCGAAGGGCAAGGTCGTTGAGGCCCCGTCGCTCTTTTCCGACCAGCCTGTGGTTGTGGAGAAGAAAAAGAGAGCCACCAAGAGCAAGGCTGCTGCCGAGGAATCAGTGGCAGAAGCCCCTGCTGTAGTGACAGAGGTCCCAAAGCACAGAGGACGCAAGTCGAAGGCCGAACTGGCCGCCATTGCCGCTGCTGAGGCTGCCAAGGCCGAAGCTGCTGAGCAGGAGGCCGGCGTACAACCCACAGCAGCAGAGGTTGAGCCGGAGGTGCCCGAGGCCGTGGCAGATGACATCGAGAACACTGACACCCCCGATCAGAATCTGCTGGAGATGCTGCAGGAAAAAATAGCTCAGCACCGTGTTGATGCACAGCCCATGGCCGAAGATGAGGTGGGGGATGAAGAGCTCAACGACTATGACAATATGGATGTCTGGGCCGATGATCCCAATGACGGCACTGACTTCATCACGCTGGTCGACCTGCCCATTGAGGACCAGAGCGCCATCCCTTCTGTTGACATCTTCGACCGTCCGCTGGCCCCCCAGCAGGCTGAGGTGGCTTATCAGCCCTTGCAGCCACAGGTGGCGCTGAATGCCCGCTACGACTTTGGTGACATTATCACCGGCAATGGCGTGCTGGAGCTGCTGCAGGATGGCTACGGCTTTTTGCGTAGCAGCGACTATAACTACCTGTCGTCGCCCGATGACATCTATGTGTCACCACAACAGATTAAGAAGTATTCGCTGAAGACGGGTGACGTGGTCGACTGCACCGTGCGTCCGCCCCACGACAATGAGAAGTATTTTGCCATGTCGACCGTGAACAGCATCAACGGCCGCAATCCCGCTGAGGTGCGTGACCGTGTCAGCTTTGAGCACCTGACACCGTTGTTCCCCGAGGAGAAGTTCAATCTGACCGGCGACCCGCAGACCACCAACCCTTCCACTCGCATTGTCGACCTCTTCGCCCCAATAGGCAAAGGCCAGCGCGCACTCATCGTGGCCCAGCCCAAGACGGGTAAGACCATTCTGATGAAAGACATCGCCAACGCCATTGCCGCCAACCACCCCGAGGCTTACATCATGATGCTGCTCATTGACGAGCGCCCTGAAGAGGTGACCGACATGGCCCGCACCGTCAATGCCGAGGTCATCGCCTCGACCTTCGACGAACCTGCTGACCGCCATGTGAAGATTGCCGGCATCGTGCTGGAGAAAGCCAAGCGCATGGTGGAATGCGGACATGACGTGGTCATCTTCCTGGACTCTATCACCCGTCTGGCTCGCGCCTACAACACTGTGGCTCCGGCCAGCGGCAAAGTGCTCACCGGCGGCGTGGATGCCAACGCACTGCAGAAACCCAAGCGTTTCTTCGGCGCTGCTCGAAAGATTGAGAACGGCGGCTCGCTGACCATCATCGCCACTGCACTGGTTGACACCGGCTCCAAGATGGATGAGGTCATCTTCGAGGAGTTCAAGGGCACTGGCAACAGCGAAATCCAGCTGGATAGAATGCTGTCGAACAAGCGCATATTCCCGTCAATGAACCTGGTACAGTCGAGCACTCGCCGCGATGACCTGCTGCAAGACCAGACCACGCTGAACCGCATGTGGATTATTCGTAAGTTCATTGCTGAGATGAACGCCATCGAGGCCATGAACACCGTCTACGACCGACTGGTGTCGTGCAAGGACAACGAGGAATTCCTGATGTCAATGAACGGATAAACAACACGTGATAACAATGAAAAGTACAGGACTATTGCTGATGCTAGGCGTGCTGCTGACGGTGACGACCGCTTGCAGCGAGAAGAAAGCAAAGAATCAGGACATCATCACCACCAACTATGAGGCTCCGAAGCCCACTGAGCCGAAGGCCATGGAGCCCAAAGTATACTCCACACCAGTGAAGTGGGTGGAAGGTCGTGAGTATCAAGTGAATATTGAGCGTGCTGCTGCGCCTTCGCTGCCCATGGTGAAGGATGCCAATGGCCAGGAATATGTTGACAATACGGTGACTATCTCCGTCACGCGCGCTGACAACTCCGTCTTCTTCAAGCAGCAGTTTGGAAAGGCTTCGTTCGAGAAGTGGGCCGACGATGAATATCGTGAGAAAGCTATTCTGGAGGACATCACTTTCTTTGAGATTGGAGCTGATGTGCTGTCGTTCATAGCCTCGCTGAACTTTCCCCATTCAGGCGATGACGAGGCTCTGGAGCTGCTCCTTGAACTGGACAGGATGGGAAATGTCAACATTGCACCGTTCACCTATGATGACCGCGAAGACTTGAAGCAACAAGAAAACCAGTGAACCCATATGGCAGTAAATAACAGAAAGAAGGGGTGACAGATATTTCTGTCGTCCCTTCTTTTTTGTTAAGCTCGGCATGAGCATTGTCAACTTACAAATCAAGCTTCAGTCCAAGCACATCCCAAAAGTCTGAGGGTAATGCCACGTTTTCAAGGCTGATGCAGCCCTTGAACAGTGGAGCGACCTCGCGTACGCTATAGCCAGCAATACCACAGCCAACACGGGTAACAAGGAAACGCAGTTCCGGATGCTGGTCGGCAAACTGAGTAAAACGTTCAATGGCAGCCTTCATATTATCCATTCCCTCCATTGTTGGAATGGCATAGCATTGTCCTTGCAAGCCTTCACCCTGTCCCCAGATAGCACCGAACTTATGCATGGCAAAAGCTGCAGCACCGCCACCATGATAGCCACTGGCATTGCTACCGAAGACGAAAATCTCATTGGACTCAAGTGACTCAATTTTGTCTGGGGCTACTCTTGGTCCATAATACTCTCTGGCAAACTGACGTTTACGCTCCATTTTGTCCTCCATAGTCATGTGCGGTGATTCTCTATACATGAGGTGCATCTTACCGAAGTAGGCACGACGGGAGGAAAGTTCACGTCCCCAAGTACTGCCAGCTCCCAGATTATCATGGCTGAATTCTACGACATTCTCGATAGCAAGCAGGTCTGTTACTTCTTTGACGTTGTGGGCAGAACCCATGTATGAGAATGACCATCCTTCCTCCTTCAGTTGTTCTATGAGTCGGCGCAAGGCATCAGCCCGCCATTCGCGTGAAGCATTCTCCAATCCGTCTGTCAGTACTGTGACTACAGCTGAAGCATCCGCATCCTTTTTGATTCTATTGTGAAGACGTGTTAGCGACTGTCCCATGGCATCATAGAGTGGCGTACAGCCATTCGGCATATAGTCCTTGAACTCTCCAATCTCATTGATAGGCTGACAGTCAATAAGTGTACGCACATCCGGACGGTTAGAGTCCGAGTCGAATGTCACAAGTGTCAGATTGTGTTCCTGTGTCTCACTAAACTCCTTTTGGGCATTACGAATGGTGCCGATTGTCTCGTTGATACCAGAGAGGGTCGCTTCTCGCAAGTGGTTCATGGAACCGCTTTCATCTACGATGATTAGGTTGTAAATATGCGCTTTGCCATCATTTGCAACAGTCTCTTCTGATTCCTCATTAGAAGAATCAATCTGTTCTTTCTCCGCCGTTTCATTCTTACTTTCATCTACGGGCTCCGTTTCTTGTCTATCGACATTGTCGCCTGCAATACCTGAAGAAACCTCTTCCTGATTGGTCATTTCATTTCTGACTTCCTCCGTCTCTGCCTTACCAAAGCCCAGACGGCTCATAATCTTTTCAAATCCGCTCATA
>CAMNJH010000128.1 GCA_946541275.1 uncultured Prevotellaceae bacterium | reverse complement strand
CCATCTGCCCCTCCAGCTGCAGAGTGGCCCGGCGCCAGAGCGGATGGTCCTGCTTACGGCCAGACATCACCTTGCCAAAGAATTCAAAGTTGGCGGCCTCGGTAGCATCGTCAAGATAGGCGGCAGCCGACATGATCTGCCCCCACTCCATATAGTCGCGATATTCAGCGGCGGTCATCGAGGCGATGAGCTTGTCGGCACCTGCCATAAACTCGGGCTGGCCCACAATGAGCTCCTGCATGTACTTGGAATCGACGCCCTGCGCGTTCATGATACGCTCCAGCTTCAGGTTGGGATAATCGGCGGCAAACTGCTGCAGCGTCATCTTGTTATAATTGCGCTGGGGGTCGCGCAGCTCAGTGCGCGAACGGCTCACACGAGCCAGCTCGGTCTCCAGTCGCATGATGTTCTTCATCTTCTTCTGGGCCTGGCCTTTGCTGAACCCGAAGAGCTGGAACATGCGCACGATGTGCTGCTTGTAAGCCTCACGTATCTTGGTGGTCTCGGCGTCGGTGTCCAGGTAGTAGTCCTTCATGCCCAGAGTCAGTCCACCCTGAGCCACCTGCAGGATGTTCTGCGTAGCGTTCTTCTCGTCGGCGCCAATGCCCGAGAGGTAGAATTCGCTGTCACCATAAGGTGCCAGCTGCAGCTGTATGTCAAACAACTGGTCCTTGGTCTTGGCCTCCTCCATCTGCCGGATGATGGCCTGTGCGGGAGCGATGCCGTCCTCATTGCGGCGCACGCTGTCCATGGCCTGCTTATAGAGGTCGGAGAGCTTCTGCTCCACGCTGCCCTTCTTGAAAGTTCCATGCAGCAGCTCGTCCAGAATGCCATTGATGCGCCTATTGTTCTCCTCGCCCAGCGCGTCAAAGGAACCGAAGCGTGAATAGGCAGCGGGCAGCGGATGCTTCTGCATCCATCCGCCACAGGCATACTGATAGAAGTTGTCGGCCGGTCGTACCGACTTGTCAAGATTGCCCAGGTCTATGCCTGAGCTAAGCTGTGTCTGTGCGACGCCAGCCATCGACACGGTTGAAAGTGCCATAGTAGTTAGCAATGTTCTTAGTTTCATACCATTATAAGTTTATTGAATCCAGTTCTTCCGAAAGTTTTTCCCAGCGTTCCACCTCTTCGTCGAGGGCCCGCTTGGTATCAGTATACTCTGCCACGAGCGTCATGTCACTGGCCTTGGCAGGATCGCAGAACAGCTCGTCGAGCTCCTTCAGCCGGTGCTCCATCTTTCCAATTTTCTTCTCTGATTCTTCCACGGCGCGCTCGGCCTTTCGCAGCTGCTTCTGCAGTTCCTTGCGGGCGGCATAGTCATTAGTGGGGGGGGAAAGCTCGGGGCTGCTGGGACCGTTCGTCTTCTTTGCATGACCAGCAGTAGCCTCGGTCCTGGCTTGACTATTCTCCACCTGGGAGCCCAGCTGATTCAGCTCATTGAGCTTCTTTGTCCGCAAGAAATCATAGATGCCGCCAATATGCTCGCGTACACGCCCGCCACCAAACTCAAACACCTTGGTGACCAGTCCGTCAAGGAATTCACGGTCGTGCGAGACGACGATTGCCGTACCGTCGAACGCCCGGATGGCCTCCTTGAGCACGTCTTTCGATGGCATATCGAGATGATTGGTGGGCTCGTCGAGAATCAGCAGGTTCACGGGCTCCAACAGCAGGAGTATCATGGCCAGGCGCGTGCGCTCGCCGCCACTGAGCACTTTCACCTTCTTCTCGCTGTTCTCACCACCGAACATAAAGGCACCGAGAATGTCGTTGATACGCAGGCGCACATCGCCACGGGCTACGCGGTCTACGGTCTGGAAGACGGTCAGGCTCTCATCAAGCAGCTGCGCCTGGTTTTGGGCAAAGTAGCCTATCTGCACGTTATGCCCTATCTTCAGATGACCATCGAAGGGAATCTGGTCCATGATACATTTCACCAGCGTTGACTTGCCCTCGCCATTCTTGCCTACGAAGGCCACTTTCTCACCACGCTTAATGGTCAGGTTCACATGGTCGAAGACCAGATGGTCGTACGCTTTTCTCACCTCGTCGCAGATGATGGGATAGTCGCCACTTCGCAGACATGGGGGGAACTTCAGGTGCATGGCGGAGTTGTCGACTTCGTCAATCTCTATGGGCACAATCTTCTCCAGTTGCTTCACCTTCTGTTGCACCTGCACTGCCTTGGTGGCCTGATAGCGGAAGCGCTCAATGAACTGGCGCATATCGGCTATTTCCTTCTGCTGGTTCTCGTAGGCACGCAGTTGCTGCTCACGACGCTCGGCGCGCAGCTTCACATACTCATCGTATTTTACACGATAGTCAATGACGTGCCCGCAGGAGATTTCAAGCGTGCGATTCGACACATTATTTATAAAGGCACGGTCATGGCTGACCAGCACCACGGCGCCGCTCCATCCTGACAGGAGCTGTTCCAGCCACTGAATGCTGTCAATATCCAGGTGGTTGGTGGGCTCGTCAAGCAACAACACATCAGGGCGGCGCAACAATATCTTGGCCAGCTCAATACGCATGCGCCATCCACCTGAGAACTCGCTGGTGGGACGGTCGAAATCAGTGCGCAGGAAGCCCAGGCCTACCAGCGTGCGCTCAATGGCGGCCTCCTGGCCTTCAGCGCCCATCATCAGGTAGCGTTCGTGCTCACTGGTGTATTTTTCCACCAGCTCCATATAGTCCTGGCTCTCATAATCCGTACGCTCACTCATCTGCCGTTCCAGACGCTCCACGCGCTCTTTCAGCTTCTGCATATCGGCAAAAGCCTTCTGGGCTTCCTGCCTGACGGTGGTGTCGTCCTGCAGAATCATCACCTGGGGCAGATAGCCTATCGTCGTGTCAGTCTGTACACTCACGGTACCCGACGTGGGGCGCTCCATGCCGCAAAGAATCTTCAGCATAGTCGACTTGCCCGCCCCGTTCTTGCCCACCAAGGCAATGCGGTCACGGCTATTGATTACAAAACTGGCGTCGCTGAACAATGGTTTCACACCAAATTCAACGGACAATGCTTCAACGGAAATCATGTGCGTTACGTAACATCTTCTATTCTCTTCTCCATACGAGCAAGGGCGACTGCCACTAGAGGCTGTCAGCCGGGGCAGCCTTCTCTATCTCGTCCAGAGGTACTTCTTCAAAATCATCTTCCTCAGTAATCACTTTCTGCGCTTCCTGGACAGCGGGTTCCTGTACCTTCTCCTCAACAGGTTCGGCTGGCACTTCTTCGGCCGAGGGTTCACGAGCCTCAGCCATGTCAATGGGTGGCAAAGCCGGGAGCTCAGCCTCTTCTGTAGCAACTGGGACCGTCATTTCTTCCTGGCCTGCCGGCTCTTCTGCGGGAGCTTTCTGTGCAGCCATGGCAACCATCTGCTCATGGGCATTGTCAGCAATATAGAGCCCGGTGAGGATTCCCAGGCAGGCTATGACAGCACCTACTATAATGGGAGTGTACGATTTCTTCTCCATCTTTCTACCTGACAAAATACAGTTCAGTCAATGAGTGGTCCCCCACAATCCTGCTCTTATCCACCTCCCCTTTTATTCCTGCCAGCCGCCCTTTGCAGGTGTACTGCCAGATAATATAGTCACGGCCATCCTCCAGCTGCGGCTGTTCATCGGAATACATGGCAATCATCAACGGATAACCATCCAGTCGTCCTTTCAGATGGGAATTATAGAAGTTGCGATAAGTATAGACAAGGGGTTTCTGGTTGTAGGTCTCTTCCATCAGCAACAGCATCTTGGAAAGCGAGTCGCAGAACTGCTCGTTCGACAGCCCCGCCGTGGTTTCCACATCCAGCATGGGGATGAGGTCCTGCTCACTGGGCAGGCACTGGGCACGGAAGTTGCGCATCTGCTGCGCCAGGCACACCTTTGGACGGAAGAAGTGATAGGAGCCCACTTTCAGGCCACGGTCACGTATCATCTCCAGGTTGCGCAAATAGAGGGGGTCCTGGTTGTCGGAGCCCTCGGTACACTTCAGGTAGACATACGACATATTCGTATCGTCGCGCACCGCATTCCAGAACACATCGTTCTGATAGTGGCTCACGTCAATGCCATGCACATGGGTACAAGTGTCTTCACAGGTCTTGAAGGGATTAGCATCGTGAACCGACAGCTTCAATGGCTTTGCCACATGCTTCACCGTGCGTCGCGCAGTCTTTCGGGCGCGTGTCTTCTTACGGCGCGGAGCTGCGTCGCAGAACAGGCCAACCAAAAGACAAAGAACAACTAATATAGTAAGTCTTTTCATCATTATCGTAATTTTGACTTGCAAAGGTACAAAAAAATCCTGAATTAAGAATTGCATATTATGATTTATTTCGTACCTTTGCAAAAAATTTAAACGACTATGACCAAATACCTCCTTTGCACGCTGGCCTGCACACTGCTGCTGACGGCCTGCCACAAGGACAAGAAGGAAGAGCCTCAGCTGCCCGCCCTGGAGAGCGTGCTGGTTTACATCGCCGGCGACAACAACCTGGATGAATTCATTCACAGGGACATGAGGCAGATGATGGATGGCAGCAAGGGGTTGTCCAAGCAATATAATCTGCTGCTGTTTGTTGACGAGAAGGACAAGCTGCCCTATCTGATGAAGATCACAAACGGCGATACCCTGAGGCTGAAGACCTACCAGCAGGAGCAGAAATCATCGGATGCCGAGACGCTGGCCGAGGCTGTCAGATGGATGAAGGAGAACTATGAGGCACCAAGCTACGGCCTGGTGCTCTGGGGGCATGCTGACGGCTGGACCATCAGGAGCACCACCAAGAGCGGCCCACGCCTGGCCTATGGGCAGGACACCTCGGGCGGTGAGCAATGGATGGACATCCCTGCCATGGCGCAGGCGCTGGAGAATGTGCTCAATGGCCAAAAGCTGCGTTTCATCTTTGCCGACTGCTGCTGTTTCCAGTGTGTGGAGTCAGCCTACGAGCTACGCAATGTGACCGACTACATCATAGCTTCGGCGGCCGAGATTCCAGGCGAAGGAGCCCCCTACCAGACCGTCATTCCCGCCCTGTTCAGCCAGCGCGACGATTTCTACGCCCAGGCTGCCAATGCCTATTTCGAGCAGACTTCATACGGTTACAAAGAGCCCATGGCCGTGGTGAAGACCAGCGAGATGGCAAACCTGGCCCAAGCCACGCGCACCATACTGGCCCAGAGCATTGAGCCCATGAGAGAAGACTACCCCTTCGTGAGTGGACTTATCTATTACTACGACCACACGATGTTCGACATGCAGGACTTCTTCCTGCACCAAGCCACTGCCGAGAACTACGCTGAGTGGAAGCGCGTTTTCGACACTGCCGTCCCCATGCGAACGATGACCACCGTATGGATGGCCAACCACATTATGTACTATCCCAACTCCGACGATTCGTTTATGGAATTCTACGTGACGGAAGAGCGCTATGGCGGCGTGAGCATGTACGTGCCCCAGGACCCCAGTTCCGTGAACGTCCGTTACAGGAAGAGCGTGGAGCTGCAGAACAACAATATCAGCCGCATGCAGTGGTACACGGTGGCTGGACTTGACAAGCTAGGCTGGTAACACGGCATAAGTCAGCACATAGTCGTCGGTGAATTCATAGAATACATCGACGACTATGTGGCGTTTAAGGTTCTCCACACACAGGTAATGCTCGTGGATAGAATGTACGCGCATGTCCATGAACATCAGATTGTCAGCAGAGAAGAGCTTGTACACCGTTTCCTTGGCCGACCACACGAGAAGCTTCTCGTCGGTGGTGCAGGCAGGCTCACCGGGGCCGATAAAGCGCGAGGCAATGCGTTCCACCCGGTCTGAACGGTACTCAATGTCCACTCCCAGCACTTCATCCGATGAAAGCATCAGCACGGCGTAGCCTCGGGTGTGACTAATGGAAATATGCATCGGGGCAGCCACCTGCGCAGCACCGCCAGAGGCCACATCGACAAATGGCTTTCCACTGGGCTCATGGCCAATAGTCAGGGCGCCATTGCCTGTCATGGCATGGAGCAGCCCTTCCACGGTCTTGCGCTCACGCTGTCGTGCCGTCAGGTTCTCGGCAGCGTCAATGCGGCCCAGTCCCAGCCGTGTATGGGCGTCGACTTGGCGTATCTCAATCAGTGACATCGTTTTCCTTGCCCACTATCACCTTTATCTTGGCTATGCGATGGCCATCCAGTTCCACAATTTCAAATTTGAAGTTGTGGTAGTCAATGCGCTCGTGCGTCTTGGGGAAGTCGCCCTTCAGCTCAAGCAGCAGGCCGGCCAGGGTGTCGGCATCGCCCTCCACATCCTCGAACACGTCGTCGTCCAGCTTCATGATGCGATAGAAATCGGTGAGCAGCGTCTTGCCTTCAAAGATATAGGTATTGGCATTGATGCGTACGAAGTTCTTCTCCTCCTCGTCGTACTCGTCATTGATTTCACCCACAATCTCCTCCAGCACATCCTCCAAGGTGACGATTCCGCTGGTGCCCCCAAACTCATCAACCACAATGGCTATGTGCACTTTGTTGGTCTGGAAATCACGCAGCAGGTCATCAATCTTCTTCGTCTCAGGCACGAAATATGGCGGGCGGATGAGCGACTGCCAACGGAAGGTGGCAGGCTTCGACAAGTGGGGCAGCAGGTCCTTGATATAGAGGATGCCGCGTATATTGTCGATAGAGCCCTGATAGACAGGTATGCGTGAGTAGTTGTTCTCCACCACGCACTTGATGACGTCGGGGAACAACGAGCTGAAGTCCAGGTCAACCACGTCCTGCCGGCTGGTCATCACCTCCTTGGCCGTCTCATCGCCGAAGCGCACAATGCCTTCCAGCATGTTCTGCTCCTCCTTGATTTCTTCCTTGTCGGTCAGCTCCAGGGCCTGCTCCAAGTCATCCACGCTGAGCACGTGGTTTTCCTTCATCACCACCTTTCCTGCCAGCATTCCAGAGCGGATAAGCACATTGGCCAGGGGGCGGAACAACTTGCTCAGCACCGTGATGATGGGCGCAAAGAGCCTGCACACTGCCAGCGCATGCTGGCCGCAGTACAACTTAGGAATAATCTCGCCAAACAATAGCAGCAGGAAGGTGAGCAGCACGGTGACCACCACGAACTGCAGCCACACGGCAGTGCCAAAGCTTACCACGTGTGCAAAGAAGTAGTTGCACAGCATGATGATGGTCACGTTGACCAGATTGTTGGTGATGAGGATGGTGGCCAGCGTTCGCTCCGAATCGTTGCGCAGCTGCTGTATCTTTCCGTCCACGCGGTTCTTCTCCTCGTCCAGATTGCTCAGGTCAGTGGGAGAGAGCGAGAAGAAAGCTATCTCAGAGCCCGACGCAAAGCCCGACAAAATGAGCAGCAGGAAAGCCAACACAATGGAAAAGATGGCTCCTGCTGATGGTGTAAACAGTTCTACCTGACTGAACAGTTGTTGAAAATAGTCCATTTACGGTTGGTTTGCTGTGGCGGGGCGTGGTGTGAGCATCTCCATATTGTCTGCCCAGATTTCAGTATAGTACTTCTTCTTGCCCTGCTTGTCATCATAGGAAGCATAGTGTATGCGCCCCTCAATGTAGAGCTTGTCGCCCTTGTGCACGTAGCGCTCCACAATCTCGGCCAGCTTGTACCACATGATGATGTTGTGCCACTCTGTCCTGTCGGGCACCTGCGTTCCATTCTGCAGGGTGTACCCTCGCTCCGTAGTGGCCAGCGTGATGCGGGCCACAGCCTGCCCTTGGTCCACATAGCGCACCTCGGGCTCTTTGCCCACATTGCCTATCAGCATCACCTTGTTCATCCCTGTGTCACGATATGAATGTCCGACTTAGGATTTTGCTGCACCCAGATAAGCATACTTGAAGTTCTTGCCCTTGGGCGAGGGGAACTGGCTGCGGTCATCGACCCTGGGGCGCAGATGCTCCACAATCCTGTTATAGCAGTCCAAGGGCGACAGGGCCTTCACCTGAGCCACGAAGTGGGTGTCACGATACTGGAACTTGCCCGTTCCGGGAACCATCAGCACGCGCTTGAAGTCAATGCTGCCCTCATACCAGCCGGGGCGCTCCTCATTCAGCTTGACGATGGCGTTGGAAGCAAAGCGGTCTTTCTGGGGGATACTGTCGTCGGCATGACTCCTCACGGCTTTCTTCTCCTTGAAGTCCTGCATGGTGGCTGCTTCGGTCTTGATGATGATAAAGTACACGCGCGGGCGAATTTTATAGCGCTTGGGATAGACCACGGCACTGTCCACATATTCGCGTATGTCGTGTTCCAAATCCTGATTCATCCCAATCTCGTCAATGCCAGCAAGGAAAGCAATGGCCTCATCAGCACTCCCAACAAGGGCTTCCTTGTCAAAATACCGTAAATATAAGTTCATTTGAATTGATGTTTTCCTAAAAATGAAAAGGAGCGGAAAACGGGACTCGGACCCGCGACCCCAACCTTGGCAAGGTTGTG
>CAMNJH010000127.1 GCA_946541275.1 uncultured Prevotellaceae bacterium | reverse complement strand
ACGGAAAAACCCTAAAACATGGTAGGATTTTCCCTATTTTTTATAATTTTGCAGTCAAAATTAACGAAACAATGAGGTATTTCGAGATAAATTTCACCATTTCAGCCCCGGAATCAATCTATAATGATGTATGCGATGTGTTGGCTGCCATGGCTGGGGAAACGGGCTTTGAAACCTTTGAAGAAGCCGAGGGAGGACTGAGGGGATACGTTCAGCAGGAGCTGTTCTGCCGTCAGGAACTAGACGATATTCTAGGCGCCCTGCCCTTCACTGATGTGAGTGTCAGCTATCAGGTTAAAGAAGCTGAAGACCGCGACTGGAATGAGGAATGGGAAAAAGAAGGTTTTGAGCCCATCTGTATAGGAATCGGCCTGGTCATCTACGATGGCCGCCACCTCCCCCACTCTACTGAAGCCCAAACGCTGGTCGAGATAGATGCCCGGCTGGCCTTTGGCACCGGCAATCATGAGACCACCCGAATGATGGCCGAGACACTCATGGAGAGACCTTTGGAGGGTAAACACATTCTGGATTGCGGAACTGGCACGGGCGTTCTAGCTATCGTGGCACTACTTCGTGGAGCCGCTGAGGCCGTGGGCTACGACATTGATGAATGGAGCGTGGAGAACGCCCGGCATAATGCCCTTTTGAACGGCGTGGAACAACGTTTCACGGCTTTCCTGGGCGATTCCATCGTTATTGAGCAACAGAAGCGCCAGTTCGACGTAGTACTGGCCAACATCAACAGGAATATATTGCTGGCCGACATGCCCCGCATGCGTCATGCCCTGAAGCCTGGTGGAGCTTTGTTGCTGAGCGGCTTCTACGTAGGCGATTGCCAGCTGATAGAAGAAAAGGCTGCCACGCTAGGACTGGTGCGGAAAAAGATGAAAAAGGAAGGTGAATGGGCCTGTATAGAGTTTGAATTAAAAGACTAACACAATATAATGAAACGACTGATAATCATATTCTTATTGATTCTTTCCGCAACAAGCACTTTTGCGGTGTTGAAGGAGAAGAATCTGGAACAGACCCTGAACGTGCTTCGCTCGGAGCTGACTGAGACCTACCATGAATTGACCAGCATGGCAGACCAGCGCAAGGAACAGACCATGAATATTGTGCAACAGTTGCGAGAGACCATCAGGCGCAGTAACCAAAATGCACTGATGCTCTATTCCCAACAACAGAATTATGTGTTCGACCTGACCTATGCCTGCCATGAGGCTACCGAGCAATATATGTCATTCCTGCATCAGCAGTTGCCATTCAAGTCATACATAGAAGAACTGGGAGCCGAAATAGCCAAATATGACAGTTTGGTTACCAGTCTGAAGCATATTCGTACAAACATGCTTGACACCAGTGCGCTTACTGACCGTACGGTCTGCCTGACCCTTGCCACAAGCATACGCAACATGCTCTCTGATACCCAGTCGCAGGTGACAGAGCACATGAACCTGTATGAATTGACGGAGCAGCGCCTTAAATTCCTCTATGACTATGCTAACCGCAGATATAATGACATCCAGACGGGAATATTCCGCAACGGCGGGGAGAACTACTTCTCCTTTTTGAGGAATTTCAAGACTCATTGGAATGTCATGAAGGAGGATGTGGCTGAAAAGTATCGTTCCAGCAATCAAAACTCTGATTGGGACGGTAGCGTGATATTGAGGCTGTTCTTCATGATTATAACCTATGTCATCGTGGCCATCGCCCTCAATCTGATAGTCTTCCACTTCATGCCCAAGCGGGTTCACACAAGGGAATTCCTGAAGAAGCGCTCGTGCATCATCATGGCCACCACCACCGTCACCTTTGCCGCCGTGCTGGGCATCATGCGGGCCACCCTACATCAGAACTTCTTCATCATGGCCAGTGGCCTGCTCATTGAATATGCATGGCTATTGGGCGTCATCCTCATCTCATTACTGCTTAGAGTCAATGGCGACCAGATTAAAAGTGCCTTCCACATCTATGCACCCCTCATCCTGGTTGGTTTCATCGTCATCGTCTTCCGCATTATCCTCATTCCCAATGAACTGGTCAACATGGTATTCCCGGTAATCCTGCTCTTATGTACCATCTGGCAATGGTTCTTGATTCGCAAGCACAACAGGAACATACCTCGCTCGGATATGTTCTACACCTACATATCACTGGCCATTTTTATGTTCTCATTGGGATGTTCGTGGCTTGGCTATACGCTCTTGGCCGTGCAGATTCTTATCTGGTGGGTCATGCAGCTGACGTGCATTCTGACTATTACCTGCCTGACCAGCTATCTGAAGCTTTATGGGCATCGGCATCAATACGACGTGATGCCCATCACGCAGTCATGGTTCTATTTGTTCATAACCAAGGTGCTGCTCCCTACGATTGGCGTCTTCTCGGTCATGCTCTCCATTTACTGGGCCGCCGATGTGTTCAACCTTGGCGATCAGTGCTGGCGGATTTTCAAGAGCAACTTTATTGACTTGAAGAATCTGCAAGTGAGCATCCTGAAACTATCGATGGTCATCAACCTGTGGTTCCTCTTCGCTTATGTTGCAAACACCATATTGGCACTCATGCGGTTGCATTTCCAGACCAGCGACCCCACTACTGCCGCCAGTCGTGAGGTGATGGGAAAGAACGTCATCCAAGTGCTTGTGTGGGGCATCTGGCTGCTCATGTCGCTCTCCATCCTCCACATCAGCGTAGCCTGGTTACTGGCCATCAGTGGTGGTCTCTCGACGGGTATCGGTTTTGCATCGAAAGACATCATCGAAAACATCTACTATGGTGCGACGCTGATGGCTGGCCGAGTGAAAGTGGGCGACTGGATTGAGGTGGACGGAACTATGGGTAAGGTCAATTCCATCAGCTACACCTCCACCGTCATAGAGTCGCTCTATGGCGAAGTTATTACCTTCCAAAACAGCCAGCTCTTTGCCAAAAACTACAAGAACTTGACGCGCAACCACGGCTATGTGCTGGCTGCCATTCCTTTCAGCGTAGCATACGGTTCTAATCTGAAGGAAGTATCCAAAATGGTGGAGGACGCCGTCATGAACTTGCATCATAAGTGGGCCGACTCTCACAAACAGGTGAAGGCGGTGGTAGGTGCCATGGGCGACTCAAGCGTTGACTTCAAACTCTTCATCTGGGCTGATGCCGTGAAGAAAGTGTATGTCGTCAGTGATGTTCTAAGAACCATCTATGACACACTCCGTGCTAACAACATTGAGATTCCTTTCCCACAACGCGACATTCACATTAAGCAGGAATAGCCAGTATCACTACCCTAAAAATACAAGGCCTGACATTTCTGCCAGGCCTTGTAAAAATTAAGATTGTTGAATTAGTCGAGCTGAGCCAGCTTGTTGTCCGAACCGAGAACGTCGACAATCTTGTGCTTGTACATCTTCTCCATCTCGTCACGAGCAGGACCGCAGAACTTACGGGGATCAAACTCACCGGGTTTGTCGTGCAATACGCGGCGCACGGCAGCTGTGAAGGCCAGACGCGAGTCGGAATCGATGTTGATCTTGCAGACGGCGCTCTTAGAGGCCAGTCGGAGCTGCTCTTCGGGAATACCGATAGCATCGGGCAGCTTGCCACCCAGAGAGTTGATTTCATCAACATACTCCTGGGGCACCGAGCTGGATCCGTGGAGCACGATGGGGAATCCGGGCAGCTGCTTCATGACGGCGTCGAGCACGTCGAAAGCCAGTGGCGGGGGAACGAGCTTGCCGGTCTTCGGGTCGCGTGTGCACTGCTCAGGAGTGAACTTGTAGGCTCCGTGGCTGGTACCGATACTGATGGCCAGAGAGTCGCAACCAGAACGCTGAGAGAACTCAATGACTTCCTCGGGCTTGGTGTAGTGGCTGACAGCGCTGGACACCTCGTCCTCAACGCCAGCGAGCACACCCAGCTCAGCCTCGACGGTTACGTCGAACTGGTGAGCATAGTCAACAACCTTCTTCGTCAGTGCGATGTTCTCCTCGAAAGGCAGTGAGCTGGCGTCAATCATCACACTTGAGAAACCGTAATCAATGCAGCTCTTGCAGGTCTCGAAGCTGTCGCCATGGTCCAAGTGGAGAACAATTTCAGGATGCTTGCATCCCAGCTCCTTGGCATACTCAACGGCTCCCTGAGCCATGTAGCGCAGAAGGGTAGCGTTAGCATAGTTGCGGGCGCCCTTTGACACCTGAAGGATAACGGGGCTCTTCAAGTCGCTAGAAGCCTTGATAATAGCCTGCAACTGCTCCATGTTGTTGAAATTGAAGGCGGGAATGGCATAGCCGCCATTGATGGCACGCTTGAACATCTCACGGGTGTTCACGAGGCCTAGAGTTTTGTAATCTACCATAATAAATTGAAGTTAAAATATAAATAATCGTATTACTGAGCGCAAAGTTACTAAAAAGAAGTGAGAAGTGGCAGGTAGGAAATGAAAAATTTTGTGTGTTTTTAGGCATTTTAAGTTTTTGGGCTGCTCTATTCCTGCCATTAGAAGCGGAAATGTCATGTTCGGTTAGCAGATAAACTTACTGATGACAACTATGCGGTCTGTCTGCCGTCAGAGTGCCAAAGCTGGAAGGGCTTGACCCCATGAGCAGTTCTAGTCGGCCACCACGGATAATATCCTCGTACATGATATAGGACCGCGTATAAGGTTTGCCATTCAACAGAGCCTGCTGGACGTAGATGTTTTCAGGGCTGTTGTTCTTGGCGCTAATGGTAAAGGTACGTCCCTGGGCCAGGCGTAGCGTCATCTGACTGAAGAGGGGCGTGCCAATAATGTACATGCCACCAGCAGGCTCCACCTGATAGAGTCCCATGGCTGAGAGCACGTACCAAGCTGACATCTGGCCAACGTCCTCGTTGCCTGAAAGTCCGTCAGGGGCATCATGGTAAAGCTCGTTCATGATGCGTCGTAGCAGAGGGGCTGCCTTCCAAGGCATACCTACATAGTTGTACATGTAGAGGATGTGGTGGCTGGGCTCGTTGCCATGAGCATACTGGCCTATGAGTCCGCTAATGTCAGGAGGTGCTTCGCCGCCCAGATCGCTACTAACAATGAAGAGAGAGTCAAGCTTGCTGACAAAACGCTGCTCGGAGCCAAAGAGGGATACAAGTCCATTGACATCATGAGGCACAAGCCAAGTGTACTGCCAAGCGTTGCCCTCGGTATAGTCACGATTAATGGGCGCTGTATGGAAGGGACTGAAAAACACGCCATCGCCCTGAGACGTGCTTTGGGAGAAGGAGAACCGGCCGTGGCTATCCTTGCCACGCATGAACCCAGTAGCGGGATCAAAGTAGTGGCGATATGCCTGTGCCCGCTGGTCGAAAAGTTGCTTGTCATCTGTGTTACCCAGTCGCTCGGCAACACGCGCCACGCACCAATCGGCTAAGGCATATTCCAATCCGCGGCCTACGGTCTCCTGTTCTTCAAAGAGGTCGCATGGAATGTAGCCATACTGCTTCAGCAGTCCCAGTCCACGCTCGTCCATCAATGCTGATGCCTTCATAGCCTGAAGGGCTTCGGCATTGCGGTCGGTAAGTCCCTTGAGCACCATGTCGGCCAGGACGGGAATGCCGGGACACCCCACCATGCAATCGGTCTCGCAGCCCATGAGATGCCACACGGGCAGTTTGCCCTGTTGGTGCCAGATGTCAATCAGGGTGGCAGCAAGGTCGGACTGGCGTTCTGGGTGAATGAGCGTCATCAGGGGATGGGCAGCCCGATAGGTATCCCAGAGTGACCAAGTGGTATAGGTAGCATGGTCGGCATGGTGCACTTGCCCGTCGGCTCCACGGTAGTCGCCATTCACGTCGCTGAACAGTGAGGGGGCTATCATGGTGTGATAAAGGGCGGTGTAGAGAATATGTAGTGCGGTGGGGTCAGAATGGGTTGGAACGATAATCTTGCCCAGTTGGGTTTCCCACTTGCGGTCGGCCTGAAGGGCTACACGCCTAAAGTTCCAGTGGTTCAGCTCAGCACGAAGATTGGCACGGGCTCCATCAACACTCACTGCCGAAAGACCCACACGGACGAGCAGGGGCTGGTTGCTGGGTGCGAATGAAAGAACGGAAAGCGTATCGGCCAGCAATGAGGTATTGGAGATGGGACGGGAGAACTCTGCCACGAAAAACACCTTCTGCCGGTTGGCCCATCCACGTGAGAAACGATGCCCGCTGATGGTAGTAGGATTCTCCAGTGTAGCCCGACAGGCCTCAAGACCATCCCAGCCAATACCGAGCTTAAGGTCAAGCCGCACAAAAAGGCTATCGGAAGGCGATGGAGTTGTATAGCTATGAAGACCGGCACGCTCTGTAGCTGTCAGCTCGACCTTGATACCATTCTGCAAGGTGACCGCATAATAACCAGGACGTACCTGCTCATCAGCATGGCGGAACAACACTTCATGTTGCTGCGGTTGCAAGACTGGTAACATAGTGACATCGCCAAGATCGCCTATTCCTGTTCCGCTGAGATGCATGTGACTGAAACCTAGTAGGACGGAGTCACTATAGTGATAACCAGAACACCAGTCCCAGCCACGAGTGGGCTGGGTGGGACCAAGTTGCACCATGCCAAAAGGAACATTAGCTCCCAGGAAGACATGGCCATGTCCGCCCGTACCAATGAAAGGATTGACATAACGGGTAAGCCGAGCCGCATTAATCGAGAACGGAAGGAGGAAAAGGAAAGCTAGGAGGATGTGGAAGATCCGCTTTGACATAGATAATTACTTTTAAAAGGCGTGATTACACGGTTAGCACCGAGCTGTCACCATAGCTGAGAAAACGATAGTCGTGGCTGAGGGCATGGCTGTAGATTTCCCTCCAGTGCCCTTGTGTAAAGGCACTGACCAGTAGCAATAAAGTGGACTGAGGTTGGTGGAAATTGGTGATGAGGTGGGACACAATCTTGAACTGATAGCCTGGAGCGATGATAATCTGCGTGGAGGCATGAAGGGAGGACAGCTGATGATCGTCAAGCCAATGGAGTAGCGCCGTAATGGCATCGATGACCTGCTGACGGGACACGGGCTGCTCAGAATTGGGGAGCTCGTATGGTTCCCACTGAGCCACGTGAAGCTGGTGTTCAGTGAGCTGGGGGTCAGCAAGGACTTTGAGTCCCATATAATAAAGGCTTTCCAAAGTACGCACGCTTGTGGTACCAACCGCAATGGCGCGGCACTGATGCTTGAGCAACTTATGAAGAGTCTGGCGATGAACGCAGATATGCTCGGTATGCATCTCGTGCCCTTCCATGTAAGAACTCTTCACAGGCTTAAAGGTTCCGGCGCCGACATGGAGGGTGAGTTCTTCACGGTCAATGCCATGTTCATCCAGACTCTGTAATACCTGTGGGGTAAAATGGAGTCCGGCCGTTGGGGCTGCCACACTGCCTTTTATCTTAGAGTAAACGGTCTGATAGGTGTTCAGGTCGCTCTCCTGCGTCTCACGGTTCAGATAAGGGGGGATGGGCAACTGGCCAGCAGTATCGAGGATATCAGCAAAAGTGATATCGGCATTGTCCCATTCAAATATGACCAAATGGCTGGTAGATCCACTCCCCTCCTCCACCTCAACAGGTTGAGGTTGACGAGTGGCTTTCAGTTGTATGAGCGTATCGCCAATGGAAAGCTCACGAACAAGAGTACCTTCCTTCCACTTCTTGAGATTGCCCACCATGCACTGCCAGGTACAGCGACCACGGGTGAGGAACATTTGCTCATAGTCAGCAGGAATATGGGGCTCCAGAAGGAACACTTCAATGAGGGCACCCGTCTGCTTGCGAAAGTAAAGACGGGCCTGTATGACCTTGGTGTTGTTGAAAACCATGAGTGCTCCCTGGGGAAGATGGGTGGCTATTTCGTAGAAGTAGTCATCAGAAATGTGGCCATGGTCATAGACTAGCAGTTTAGAATGGTCACGAGGAGAAACAGGGAACTTGGCTATCCGCTCGTCAGGTAGCTCGTAATTATAATCGCTGATACTGATATGCTTGGTATCCATGAATAATTATAAGTAAATGGAAAAACAGGCTTTGATGACTGCAAAAATTAAAGTAAAGGCCAAGACGCTGATGACAATGTCAGCATGCTGATGCTGATAGCCCGTCTTTGTGTATTGCTCAGAAACCAGATTGATAGATGCAAGTGACTGCTGCTCCAGCTTCTTGTAAAGGAACCACACGGAAGTGCCTACTATGGTTCCCCAAAGCAGTCCTACGAGGATGTCGCCAGGATAATGAACGCCCAAATAAAGACGAGTCCAACAGTTTACTAGCGACCAAAGAATCATAGCGATACTGAGCGCCCTGCTGCGAACTAGCCAGATAAAGAAGACTGCAATGCTGAATGTGTTGGACGCATGGGCGGAGAAAAAACCAAAACGGCCTCCACGGTAGCCATTCACAATGTCTACGGAAATGCCTATTTCGGGGTCACGGGCAGGTCTCCATCGGGCTACAAGGGGTTTGACAATCATATCGTCAATACTGCCTGCTAGTAGCACACAAAGGCCAGCACAGGCC
>CAMNJH010000126.1 GCA_946541275.1 uncultured Prevotellaceae bacterium | reverse complement strand
CACCACGATAATGGCAGAGTCGACGGCGGTCAGCGTGCGGTAGGTATCTTCGGCAAAGTCCTGGTGGCCAGGGGTGTCAAGAATGTTCACCTTGTACTCCACGTCCTTCCCGTCAGGGGTGTAGTCAAACTCCATCACTGACGTCGACACCGAGATGCCACGCTGCTTCTCTATGTCCATCCAGTCGCTGGTGGCGGTCTTCTTAATCTTGTTGTTCTTCACGGCGCCTGCCACCTGTATCTGTCCGCCGAAGAGCAGGAACTTCTCGGTCAGCGTGGTCTTACCAGCATCAGGGTGCGAGATAATGGCAAAGGTTCTTCTTCTTTCTATTTCTTGATTCATAATATCAGCATTGTTTATCGTGTTGTTCATGCCCGATTGCCACCAATTGAGCCATGCACTCGGCCAAGCTGTCCTCCCAATAGGGTATTTCCAGGCCATAGGTCTGCTTTATCTTCGTCTTATCCAGCACACTGAAGTGAGGACGTGCGGCGGGCGTGGGATATTCGGCGGTGTGAAGCGGACGGACATGGCAGCCGGTGATGCCCGCCAGGCGATGGATAACCTTTGTAAAGTCGTACCAGGAGGTGACGCCTTCGTTAGAGAAATGATATATACCCGGATGCACTCCCTGACCGATGACGGCGAAGATGGCTTTTGCCAGGTCGCGGGCATAGGTGGGCGTACCAATCTGGTCGAAGATGACACCCAGCTCCTGGCGCTCACGGCCCAGGCGGAGCATGGTTTTCACGAAGTTATTTCCAAAGGTGCTGTAGAGCCATGCCGTACGAATGATCATGGTGTGACGACAAAGTCGCTGTGCCTCCTGCTCACCAGCCAGTTTCGTACGACCATAGGTGCTGTTGGGGCAGACAGGATCGGTCTCCACATAGGGCAGGTGGTTGGTACCGTCGAAGACGTAGTCGGTACTGATCTGTATCAGCCATCCTCCACGCTTGTCAATCGCTCCGGCCAGATAGCCTGGGGCAAGCGTATTGAGCAAGCCGCACAGCTGGGGATTGTCCTCGGCTTTGTCCACAGCCGTATAGGCAGCACAGTTTACGATGCCGTCAATGGCATTGTCAATCACAAAGCGCTCAACGGCAGGCTTGTTGGTGATGTCCAGTTCCTGTACATCTGTATTAAAAAAGGTGTGCTCGGTATGCAACTTCTCAAGCAGCTGCATCTCGTTGCCCAGTTGGCCATTACAGCCCGTAACCAATATGTTCATCTAATCGAATTTAAGTCCTTCTTCCTTGTCCTGCTTGTAATAGTCGGCCAGCATTCCTATGAAGGTTGAGATTTCCTTGACCGCATGCTGGGTGTTTGGAGAAATGGGCTTCTTCTGCAGGCGTAGCATCATTACCCCATAGAGCAGATTCAGGCAGGTTTCAATCTCTCCCTCTTCCTTTTTGGCACCCCTACTACGTAGCTCCACAATGAAGGGCAGCACCTTGTAGTAAGCGGTATTATAAAAAGGAAACTTAGGCGAGCTAAGCAGCTGCATGTGAAGTTCGGTAAGCAGCTGCAGCGTTGTACGATTAATCTGCAGATGGCCGGCTTCCCTGCACCCCTCTTCATTCATCATGCGGATGAGATTGCCATACCAGTCAATCAGTTCTTCTTTCTGCTCTTCAGTATAGTCAAAGCGCTCCACGTATTCTCTACGTATGCGTGGCAGTGAGCAGCCAAATGCCCGGATGGTATCCTCAACCTGCCACATATAGAGCAGGTATTCGGCAATGTTGCTTTTTCTTAATTCCTGTGATATAAACACCTTAAGGAAATGATATTTACGGATTTACAATTTACGGATTTCAGCCTAGAAGATGCGATAAAGATTGGTGACCGTACCCAGCAGGATAATGACACTGACAAGAATGACAATGCAGCCAATGACCTGGTTGATGATTCGAATGCCATTGGTATCGAACTTCGTCCGAATCTTGTCAATGAGCCACGTCAGTCCATACCACCAAAGCAAGGCACCGCCAGCAACACTAAGGAAGCTTACCAACATGTCGAAAGGCCGGCTGGGGGCAAAGGCGAACTGGGCAAAGAGGGCGCCAAAGAGAATGATGATCAGCGGATTTGACAGCGTCACCAGGAAAGCTGTCCACGCATTATACCACAGCGTTCCCTTCTGCTTGCCTGACTGGTGCATCTTCTTCAACGGATCATTACGATAAGTAAAGAACCCGAAAGCCAGCAACACCAGACTACCGATGACCTGCAGATAGAAACGATAGGTAGGATCATTCACGAAGTCGGTGATGAAACTCATGCCAACCCCCGTGACAAGGACATAGAGCAGGTCGCTTGCAGCAGCTCCAATTCCCGTGACAAACCCATACCAACGCCCTTTGTTCAGCGTGCGCTGTACACAGAGAATGCCCACGGGGCCCATAGGTGCTGAGGCTATGATTCCTATGAGCATGCCCTTGAAAACAAAATCCAATATATTGGGTACTACTTGAAACATGACTGCAAAGGTACAAAAAAGTTAGGAGTTAAGAGGTAGATATCTGTAGTTTTTTTGCCTCCGTTCAAAAAAAATGTTAATCCCGCAGAATTAATTCTTGCTACTATGTACTAACTCCCAACTTTTTTGTAACTTTGCATAAGTAATAAAAAATTTTGAACTAAAAACACAAAGAACTATTATGAATGAACAAACAGGAATGAAGCCCTACGTCATTGGACTGGATTTGGGTGGTACGAACTCAGTATTTGGTATCGTTGACTCACGTGGCGAGATTAAGGCTACAACAGCTATTAAGACGGGAGGCTTTCATAGCGCCGAGTCATACGTTGAGGCTTGTGTGGAGGCCCTGCAGCCCATCATTGAACAGGTAGGCGGCATTGAGAAAATCAAGGCAATGGGCATCGGTGCACCTAATGGCAACTACTATAATGGCACCATCGAGTTTGCTCCGAACCTGGCTTGGGCCCACGACGGAAAAGTCCCCCTTGCCAAGATGTTCAGCGACAAGCTAGGTGGAATCCCTGTGGCTTTGACGAATGATGCTAATGCCGCTGCCATCGGCGAGATGGTCTATGGCGTGGCTCGTGGCATGAAGAACTTCATCGTCATCACACTTGGCACGGGCGTCGGCTCGGGTATTGTGGTCAACGGACAGCTGCTTTATGGATGTGATGGTTTCGCAGGCGAGCTGGGACACGTCACAATGGTGCGCGGTGCTGAGGGACGCAGCTGTGGCTGTGGTCGCACGGGATGTCTGGAGGCTTACTGCTCGGCAACAGGTGTTGCACGTACTGCACGTGAACTGCTGTCAAAGACTCAGCGTCCTTCCATCCTGCGCGAGATGAATCCTGAGGACATCACCTCACTTGACGTCAGCATAGCAGCAGGAAAAGGCGACGAACTGGCAAAGGAGATATACGACTTCACCGGTCACATGCTGGGCGAGGCTTGTGCTGACTTCGCTGCTTTCTCCAGTCCTGAGGCTTTCATCTTCTTCGGTGGCATGGTCAAGGCAGGTGAACTGATTATGAAGCCCATCCGCGAAGCCTATGACCAGCACGTGCTGAAAATCTTCCGCGGAAAAGCCCTGTTCCTGGTCAGCGGACTGGACGGTGCATCGGCAGCTGTGCTGGGCGCCTCGGCTGTGGGCTGGGAAATCTAGTCAATGAGAGATGACAAACGAGAAATGAGGAATGACATCGACACGCGGTGCATTCCTCATTTATCATTTGTCTGTTCTCACTTCTTATTAGATCTTCAGCACCACCGACTGGCGAGCACCCAGGGCTATCTCCGTTGTGCCATCGCGCTTCAGCTGAACCTTGCAGCTGGTGTCGGTCAACAGTTCCTTAGCGTCATAAATGCCCTCATTTATCTCAAGATAGTCGAAGGCATGGGCAGGAATGCATAGCTGCATAGTGATGGGCTCATCATCGAAATTGGCCACGACAAGCAGCATGTCCTTCTTTGCCTTGCGAATGAAAGCATATTGCCGCTGATAGCCTTGGTTCACGTACATCAAGTCAAATGACAGTCCTTGACTGACAACTTTCTCTGAGCGCGCTATGTTAAGCACCTTATTATAATAGCTGCTGAGGGCATTATACCGGTCTGTTTGCAGGGCCCAGTAGTCAAAGATAGTGGTTCTGCCATCGCGCCCACTGAAGCCTTCAGCATCCATGCCACGCTCGCCCCACTCTTGTCCGGCGTAAAGCATAAAGGGGTTCTGCTGCATCAGCACATTGACTACCAGTGCGGGCAAAGCCTTTTCGGCCTGACCGACAAAGAAGTCACTTGCCACACGCAGTTCGTCGTGGTTCTCCAGGAAGTAGAGCATGTGGTCACGGATGTCGTCAGTCTGCTGCCATGCCCAGGTAATGGCTTCAGTGTTGCGCTCGTGGCGGAGCACTCCGAACATGGCATCATACATGCCCACCTTGTCATAAAGATAGTCAAAGCCCGAAGCCAGATAATGACGATACTCAGCAGGATTATACACTTCGCCAATAAAAATCACGTCGGGATACTGCTCCTTCACCTGAGCCGTTGCCCAGGCCCAGAACTCAGCAGGCACCATCTCTGCCATATCGCAGCGGAAGCCATCGACGCCCTTGGCTGCCCAGTAGAGTAGGATGTGCAGCATCTTCTTCCAGGTGTCTGGAATGGGGTCAAAGTGCCCTATTCGGCCTGCATAGTAATCCACACCGTAGTTCAGTTTCACCGTCTCATACCAGTCGTTCTGACCAGGGGCGTTGTGGAAGCAGTCGTTCCCTGTTGCCTTGGCCGGCAACTCCTGGTAAGGCTCCTTCTCGCCATGATAAAGGTCAAAATAAGGAGAGAACTGCTGACCCGGGCAATAATAGAAGTTGTTCTGCGGGTCAAAGCCATGCCTGGTGTTGTCGTTGGCTCCCAAGTCCACCACCCCTTCAGGCTTGGCTATGCTGTGGTACTGACGGGCCACATGATTGGGCACGAAGTCAATGATCATCTTCAGACCTGCACGATGTGTACGTACCACCAGTTTCTCAAACTCCTCCATGCGCTTCGGCACGTCGACAGCCAGATCGGGGTCTACATCATAGTAGTCGGTGATGGCATAAGGCGACCCTGCCCTACCCTTCACCACGGCTGGATGCTGGCGGGGGATGCCATAGCGAGAATAGTCGGTCATGGTGGCATGGCGGATGATGCCTGTGTACCACACATGCGACACGCCCAGTTCACGAATCTGCTTCAGCACTGAGGGGGTAAAGTCATTCAGTTTGCCGCAGCCATTCTCCTCTATAGTACCAAAAGGCTTACGCGTCTGACAGCGGTTGCTGTACAGACGCGTAAAGATTTGGTAGATAATCATTTTACTCGATGCCATGAGCGCTCACCTCTTTGTTGATCTTTGCAATCATGCCTTGCAGTGCCTTGCCAGGACCACACTCGGTAAAGTCAGTAGCGCCGTCGGCAATCATGCTCTGCACGCACTGCGTCCAGCGCACGCTGCTGGTCAGCTGAGCTATGAGGTTTGCCTTAATCTCGGTAGCGTCAGTATGAGGCTTGCCATCCACGTTCTGGTAGACAGGGCACTTCGGTGTGTGGAATTCCGTCTTCTCAATGGCGGCCTGCAGCTCATCCTTGGCGGGCTGCATCAGCGGGCTGTGGAATGCTCCTCCCACCTTCAAAGGCAGAGCGCGCTTTGCGCCAGCAGCCTTCAGCTGCTCGCAAGCCTCGTTGATGGCTTCAATGTTGCCGCTGATGACCAGCTGCCCCGGGTTGTTGTAGTTGGCGGGAACAACCACGCCCTTGCCCATCTTGCTCACCTCGGCACAAATCTCCTCCACCTTCTCGTCAGACAGGCCGATAATGGCTGCCATGGTTGAGGGCTGAGCCTCGCAAGCCTTCTGCATGGCCATGGCACGTGCATATACCAGGCGCAGACCATCCTCGAACGACAGGGCACCTGCGGCCACCAGGGCCGAGAACTCACCCAGCGAGTGACCGGCAGTCATCTGCGGGTCAAAAGCGTCACCCATGCAAATGGCGCTGATGACCGAGTGCAGGAAGACAGCAGGCTGTGTCACCTTAGTCTGCCTCAGATCGTCGTCAGTACCAGCGAACATAATATCCGTAATTCTGTAACCCAGAATCTCATTGGCTTTCTCAAAAAGTTCCTTTGCTGTTGCGTTGTTGTCGTAGAGGTCCTTGCCCATGCCTACGAACTGTGCTCCCTGACCAGGGAATACAAATGCTTTCATTTCTTTTTACCTAATTTATTGTTATCAATGTTTGCGGGTGCAAAGGTACTAATAAAAGCTTGAACGGCAAAGGATTTCCTTGTTTTTCTGCCTATTTTGCTCAATTCAGCACTTTGTGTGCAGAGCCGTCAGCTGCTTTAACAATAGTAACACCCTTTCCGTTATCACCACGTCTGACACCCTTCGTGTCATACTTTTTCATGTCATTTTGGGGAACATCTATTTCAACTCCTTTCACTGAAGAATAATTAGAATTCGAAACAGGCCTAACGGAATACCCTTGATATCTTACATTCATCCACGAAGTGGAAATCTGGTCAGCAGAGAAACAAAAAAGCCAAATTCTACCATCCCAAGTAATTTCAGAAGTCATATAGTACCCCCACTCATTAGAGTATTGATTATACCAATAAACGTAACCCGCGGCTGGGAAGAATAATGTTTTCCCATTGTAAATGGACGTTGCCTTGTAACCAGAAATCTCGCCCCAAACCCATTCCCACGAACAACTATTCCAAAGTTCGATAAAATCAGCTTGAGTTGGAGTGTGCCATTGACCACCCCAGTTCACTGAGGCAGCATCATCTGCTCTTTCTAAACGTGTAAGATAGTCAACAACTCCATAAGCTTCAGAATCATTGTATTTAGTAAAGTAATTGGAAGTTCCGTTACCCCATTTGTAAGTATCTTCCATATATTGCGGCTTTGTTTCTGTCTCACCAAATGCATAGAAATTCCCTAGGTCATACTCAGATTGAGCGCCCAAATTATACTTAGCCCACAAATTACCACTAGGCAGTCCCAAGTCAACATATTCATGTCCATCATTGGAAGTAGGGAGGTCTTTGTAAATTGTAAGATTGCCATTCGACATAATTACAATATGTTCTTTGTCAGAACCTTCTCCACCAGAATTAGACACAGTGATTGCAGCATCATTGGCGCCCGTTTGTAATAAAGTAGCGATGATATTGTCTGTCTGTACATTTACTAATAGTAATTTGTTATTTGCACTAACAAAAGCATAATAGGCGCTCTTGTCTTCAGAAGGATGATAGACAATTTGTTTTGACTCTATCCATTTCCTGTTCTCTGAATTAAAATGCCCTGGAATTACTTCTGTGTACTTGAAAGTGAGGTAGTTCCCATAAACAGAAGAATATATACCTATCAAATTAGTGTTTTTAAACAAACTGATAGATGATACATAGGTCAGGTTTTCTGCTCCTGGCAGGGAAGAGCTGTAGCTTGTTCTACCTGCGGCAAGCTCATAACCATATGAGTTTTGGGATTGACTAGTGATATTATATATTACACTAGTTCCAATATAATCTGAATACTCTTGCGATTGAAGACACAAGGACACGAAAAACGCAAAAAATAAAAAAATCTTTCTCATTATTATATTTATGAATAAAAAAGGCGGAACCGTTCTATGCTTATTTATAACTCTGGTACCGCCAAGTGACCTTTCGCAAAACAAGCACGAATAGTCCACGCCCATTGAGCGTGAACTTTCATCTGCTTGTTCTCTGCGAAAAATATTTGGCGGTTTTCGAGTTATGAGAACAAGAGCTAAAAGCTCAATATCTTTACTAAGAATTTACACCCTGCATAAGCCGAAGTGTTTATCAAAAGAACAGAAACGCTATTCTGGTTTGTTAATTTAAGAGTTTATATCGCTTCTTCCTCAGTAATAGCCCTTGGTTATTCTAAGGATACAACTTTTACTATCTTCTTATTATTTCATTGGCAATCGATTTAAATAGGTTATACTTACGGTATTTGTTGTATTTTGCTTGCAAATATACGAAATATTTTTCATTAAATGGATACTTTTAATCTAAAAATGCCTATAGAATCAGACTTTTCCAATTGGTTGAAAGAAACAGACTATGAATTTCTGGCAAAGATGCGTGCTGCGATGGCCCCACTGATGTTGTGCCAGACGCTGAAGATGGCACCAGGGATAGTGGCCATGGGGTAGATGGCTGAGAAGTGATGCTGGGCAAGGAAGCTGGCCAGCCCCGAGTTCTGCATACCCACCTCAATGGCTATGGCACGCCGCTTGGGGGCGGGCATGTGGAGCAATCGGCCAATGGCATACCCCAGTGAAAGACCGCACAAGTTGTGGAGTATCACGACAAGAACAATAAGCAGTCCGCCGTCCAACAATTTCTGGGCATTAGCTGAGATGATGATGGCCACGATGAAAGCAATGGCCAGCGACGAGATGGCCGGCAGATAGTCTGTGGCCTGCTCGGTAAGGCGCGGTAACAGCTTCTTGGCCATGAGACCTGCCACAATGGGGAGGATGACCACCCAAAGAATGCTGAAGAACATGCTGACCACGTCGACGTCGACCGTCTTACCGGCC
>CAMNJH010000125.1 GCA_946541275.1 uncultured Prevotellaceae bacterium | reverse complement strand
TCAATTTAATTGAGCGGAGAGAGAGGGATTCGAACCCCCGGTGCCTCTCAGCACGGCGGTTTTCAAGACCGCTGTAATCGACCACTCTACCATCTCTCCTTTTGTTCATGGTGCTCTGAAAGCGGGTGCAAAGGTACGATTAAAAAATGAAAAATGAGAATTGCAAAGAGAGAAAATGATGGTCCGCCCCCAAGTTTAACATTTTTTATCGAATGACTTGTTCCATTTCTCATTTCTCATTTCTCATTTCTCATTTAAAAGCAGTACCTTTGCACCATGATTTATCCAAGCAATTATGAACATAAGATAGGTTTCCATGAAATCCGGTCACTCTTACGCGAACGCTGTCTAAGTCCGCTGGGCCAGCAGGAGGTCGACGAGCTGGACTTCCTGACTGACGCCGACGAGATTAACGAATTGCTGGCACAGGTGCGCGAATTCTGCCTGTTGATGGAAAAATCCGACGACTTCCCCATGCAGAATTTCTTCGATGTCCGCGAAGCCGTGAGTCGCATGCGCCTGACGGGCACTCACCTTGAGGAAGCTGAGCTTTTCGACCTGCGCCGCTCGCTGGAGACGATAGCCAAAATGGTGAAATATCTGAACGATGCTGACGACTACATCACCGATTCCGTAGCCCAGATGAGCTTGAAAGAGTACAAATATCCAGCCCTGCAAAGACTTACGGAAGGTGTGGTGACCTTCCCCGCCATGATCCGGCGCATTGACAGCATCCTCGACAAGTTTGGACACATCAAAGACGGTGCCTCCATGACGCTGGCAGGCATCCGCCATGAGCTATCGAAGACCGAGGGCAGCATCTCCCGCACGCTCTATACCATTCTGCACACCGCGCAGCGCGATGGTCTGGTCGACAAAGACGCTGCCCCCACGATGCGCGATGGCCGCCTGATGATTCCCGTCTCACCCAGCGTGAAGCGCCGCATCAACGGCATTGTGCATGACGAGAGCGCCACGGGCAAGACCGTTTTCATTGAGCCGGCCGAAGTAGTGGAGGCCAACAACCGCATCCGCGAGCTGGAGGCCGAGGAGCGCCGCGAGATTATCCGCATCCTCACCGTATTCAGCGACGAGGTGCGTCCTCATGTGAAAGAGATTCTTGACTCCTACCATTTCCTAGCCCGCATCGACTTGATCCGTGCCAAGGCCGAACTGGCCAAGCTGACGAAGGCTGTGGAGCCTCAGGTATTCAGCCTGCCACAGATTGACTGGATTCAGGCCGTCCATCCCCTCTTGGCACTGTCACTGGCCAAGCAGGACAAGAAGGTGGTGCCCCTCGACATCATGCTGGGGGCGCAAAGTGGCACCCTGCTCATCATCTCAGGTCCTAATGCCGGCGGCAAGTCGGTATGCCTGAAGACGGTGGGCCTGCTGCAGTACATGTTGCAGTGTGGCCTTCCCATCCCTGTGGGTGAACGCTCCACGTGCGGCGTCTTCCAGAACATCATGATTGACATCGGCGACGAGCAGAGCATCGAGGACGACCTGTCGACCTACTCCTCGCACCTGATGAACATGAAGCAGATGATCCGCCAATGCGATGACCATACCTTGTTACTCATCGACGAGTTCGGCGGCGGAACCGAACCCACCATCGGCGGCGCCATAGCCGAGGCCGTGCTGAAGCAGTTCTGGCAGAAGAAGACCTTTGGCGTCATCACCACCCACTACCAGAACCTGAAGCACTTTGCTGAAGACCACGAGGGCGTGGTCAATGGCGCCATGCTCTACGACCGCCACGAAATGCAGGCCCTGTTCCAACTCTCCATCGGACAGCCAGGCTCCAGTTTCGCCATTGAGATAGCACGCAAGACGGGCCTACCTGAAGAGGTCATCCAGGATGCCAGCGACATCGTGGGCCGCGAATATATCCAGAGCGACAAATACCTGCAGGACATCGTGCGCGACAAGCGCTATTGGGAGGGCAAACGCCAGACCATCCACCAGCACGAGAAACGGCTGGAGGCAAGGGGCGAGCGGCTGGAGGCCAGCATTGAGGAGATAGAACAGGAGCGCAAGGCCATCCTGCGCCGTGCCAAGGAGCAGGCCGAAGAGCTGCTCAGCCAGGCTAACAAGAAGATAGAGAATGCCATCCGCGAGATTCGTGAGCAGCAGGCCGAGAAAGAAGCCACGCGCCGTATCCGCGAGGAGATGGAGCAGTTCCGCCAGGAGTTGGTCGACATCGGCTCCCAGCCTAAAGATGAGCTCATCGAGCGGAAAATGCGCCAGATTGAGGAGCGGAAGAAACGAAAGGAAGAAAAAAAGAAGAAAGCAGCCCTTTCGTCACACGCAGATAGTGCTGCAAGCCCAGCCCACGACACGAAAGAAGCCCCCTCGGAAGCCGAAGAAAAAGCAGCTTTGGCCGTGGGCTCCACCGTCCGCATCAAGGGGCTCACCAGCATTGGCACCATAGAGAAAATCGACGGCAAGCAAGCCACCATCATCTTTAGCGGCGGCATGCGTACCAAGATGCGCCTGGACCGTCTGGAGCCTGCCAAGGAGCCCAAACAGGAGCAGAGCCGGGCCGAGGACCGCAATGCCCAGATAGTAGGCACCTATGGTAATCTCTCCAGCAGCACGCGAACGGCCATCGACTCCCGTAAGCTGAACTTCCGTCAGGACCTCGACGTGCGTGGCATGCGCGGCGACGAGGCCATTCAGGCTGTCACCTATTTCATTGACGATGCCATTCTGGTGGGCATGAGCCGTGTGCGTATCCTCCACGGCACCGGCACGGGCATTCTGCGCCAGCTCATCCGCCAGTACCTGTCCACGGTACCCAATGTAGCCCACTTCCGCGACGAGCACGTGCAGTTTGGTGGCGCTGGCATCACCGTAGTTGATATAGAATAGAGCGGAAGCATATTACAAGACCGACAAAGCTGATGAACGAACACGAACTGCAACAAGAGCTGGACCGCTTGCAGGCAGCTGGACTGAACCCTATGCTCTGCGATACGGAGATACCGCTGGTCGATGTGCCTGTGCTGGCAGGAGGCCCTGCCGAAGCCGGCGACTCCACCACTGGCCAGTATGTGCTGCTGCCCCGCCAGCTGGTGGGCCGTCATCCCGTGTTCCTTATTGATGTTGACGGTCTCTCCATGCAGGATGCGGGCATCATGCCGGGCGACCGACTGGAAGTGCAGATGGACAGCACCACCGTCGATGGTGACATCGTGGTGGCTGAGGTGGACGGAGGCTACACAGTGAAGACGCTCTTCACCGATGATGAGGGAGCCAAGTGGCTGGTTCCGCAGAACGAGGAGTTTGACCCCATCCTGCTGGCAGGTCACAGCTGGCGAATCATAGGAAAGGTGATTGGGCTGCGCAAGGGCATGCCGCATACCTCCTATGCTGACTGTGCGAAGTCCGTGATGCGCATGCGCCGCCAGAGCCTATCCACGGATCAAGCTGCGGGAAGCGCCATGGTTGACATGCCGCGGAACTTGGTGTTCAAATCGTATGTGAATCGCAGGCACCTTGATTTCAGAACCATCCGTGAGAAGGTGGAGCTGGTCATTGTGAAGCAGATGCGCCATCGCTATGAGTGGTATGCTGCCTACAGGGTGATGATGGACCTGAAGCTGTTGGACGACCTGAAGCTGTCGAGCTTTGCCCAGCAGATGCAGGAGTGGTTCCCCGACGTAGCCATACGCTGCAACAGCGATAGCCTGGGCGATTATGCCGTGGGCCATACTAGCAAAGCCTTTACATTGTGGAGCGCTGAGCGCTTCCGGGCAGAGATACGCAAAGGACAGTCCATGACGGGCTTCAACACGCTTTTCCACCGTTGTGAAGAGCTGCGTGCCGCCCTCTATCCGCTGCCAGTGTTAGAGCTGGGACTGCCGTTCTAACACATATTCTATCACTTTCTCTTGTGGATGGAAGGGGCGCAGGTCGTCCAGGTGCATGGCCTGCACAGCCGTTCTGATGGCTTCATCATCGCTTGTGCTTGCGCCAGCCTCAGTGCTCCCCATGAAATGGTGGCCGGCTTCTATGAGCACCTGCTTGGGCACCAGCCCTATGATTTCTGTACCCGTCACCTGAAGGCCGTGAGCCTGGGCCTGCCGGCTAACGGCTTCGAAGGCCGTGTGCAGCGGGGTGACACTGATATCGGTCAGATTGGTCGACACCTGTGCAATGCCATATTCGTCAATATACCAGCCAATGGCTTTCACGGTTTTCAGGGCGTCGGGCCGGCCGTCGCTGCCCTTTTGGCGAACCTGGGCGGCAATAGCTTTGGCCAGCCGCACGTCCTTGGTGTTCAGGTTGAAGTTGACGGCAATGAGATAGGGGCGTGCTCCCACGACGGAGCATCCCACCTGTGGCACGCGGCTGAGGTCGTCAGGCATGATGTCGGGCTGCAGCTCGGGCTGTGCCAGCTTCTGTGGCAGCGCTTCATATTCGCCAGCGCGACAGACGGCCAGGTTGCGGAATGCAGGGCGCAGGGCGGCAGCCTCATAGCAGTAGCAGGGTATGCCCTCCTCGTGCGCCATGCGGCGGGCCAGGTCTTGTGCCAGTTTGGCACACTCTTCCAGCGTGATTCCCTTAATGGGAACCAGAGGGAGCACGTCGGTGGCGCCTATGCGGGGGTGAGTGCCGTGATGCAGCCTCATGTCAATGAGCTGTCCCGCCGTCTTCGCCCCCTGGAAAGCGCCCTCCACCACAGCCTGTGGTGGGCCGGCAAAGGTGATGACGGTGCGGTGGGCGGCGTAGCCCATGTCCACATGTAGCAGTTTCACGCCCTCAACGCTGGCAATAGCCCGCGCGATGGCGTCAATCACTTCCTTATTGCGCCCTTCGCTGAAGTTGGGCACTGACTCTATTATTCTATTGTCGGGCGTCACTTCACATTACCTATTTTATTGATGTATTTCTTCAGTTCAAAGGCCCACACACGATAGCCCTGCTCGGTGAGGTGCAGGCCGTCGCCGCTGAGCTCAGCGCGCAGCTGGTTACTGCGTCCGCGCGTCATGCGGTGGAACAGGTCGATGTAGACGATGTTGTGCGTCTCGCAATAGGCCTTTATCAGCATGTTGGCAAAGGGAATGTCGTCCGTTCTGCCGGCCAATGTCTTCCATCGTCCATCGGTCTCGTCAATGGGCAGTATGCTCTGCACGAAGAGCTGCGTCTGTGGCGTCTGCTGCCGGATGGCTTCAATGAGCGCAATGACATGATTGGCCACCGTCTCATAGCTGGTGTTGCCCACCATGTCGTTGATACCAGCCATGAGGAAGATGGCTCGCGGGTGATAGGGAGTTATCTGGTAGAGCCGCTCGGTCATGCCCACGGTATTGTCGCCGATAATGCCGCGATTCACCATTTTCTGGGTGGTGCCTATGCGCTCTGCCCAGTCCTTGCCGTTCTCCGTGAGGCTGTTGCCCAGCATGACAATGGTAGAGCTGTCGATGCCGCCTTCGCGGTCGAACTGTGCCATGCGCTGCTGATGGTGGTTGCCCCCCCGCTGAACAGTGCGCGTAGCACGTGCGGAGCGAGAGCGGCGACGGCGCTGGGCATCACTGGGCATCACGACCATGAGCAGGCAGAAAATTAGTAATAATCGACTTAGTATCCTCTTCAATCCTTTTTTCCTTGTGTTCAATGTATTGTTTCTAGTATTGCTCCAGCAGTCGGATGCGTTCCTCAGTGCTGGGGTGCGTGCTGAAGATACGGCTGAAGAATCCTGAGATGCTGTCGCCACTGAGGGCCTGCGGATGGACGATGTACATCTGTGCAATGTCTTCGCGTCCCACATTCTTCAGGCCGGGGTCGCCGGAAATCTTGCGCAGTGCCGAGGCCAGTGCCAGCGGGTTGCCACACAGCTCGGCGCCGCCGGCATCGGCCATGAACTCACGCTTGCGCGAAATGGCAAAGCGGGTGAGCAGTGTGAAGAAATAGGCTATGGCGGCGCACACCAGTGCCACCAGCATCACCACGGCAAAGCTCAGTCCATTGTTCTTCCCGTCGCTACTGCTACGTCGGTTGCCTCCCCACAAGAAGTGGTTCCACAGCAAGCGTACAATAAGCGTCATGGCCGTTGAGATGATGCCCACGAAGACGATGGAGGTGATGAGCAGTCGTGTGTCCTTGTTGCGTATGTGCGTCAGCTCGTGCCCGATGACGCCAGCCAGCTCGTCGTCGTCCAGACAATCCAGCAGTCCGGTGGTGACGGTCACGGTGTAGGTCTTGTCGTCAATGCCCGAGGCAAAGGCGTTCAGCTGCCGGTCGTCCACAATGTTTATCTGTGGCATGGGCATGCCACAGGCCATGGTCAGGTTCTCCACGATGTTGTACACGCGCGGATTGTCACGGCGCATCAGGGGTTCGGCCTTCACGGCATGGCGTATCATGGACGTGTTTGAGAAATAGGCAATGGCAAACCATATAGCCACTATCCCCACCACCCACGGCATGACGCTCATGAACGACGTGTTCACCGTGTCAGTATCGAGGAAGTTCTGCGAATAGCCCCGCTCATCATATCCGCTGGTATTGCTGAAATAGTTGATGGTGGCCATGAACAGCCACACCGCTCCCAGCAGGATAGCAGGAAAACCCAGCAGCATCAACACGCTGAGGCGGTTGTTGCGCTGGATGAGTGAGTGCATTCCTACGTACTTCATTTAAAAACTGATTTCAGGGGCCTTGTCGTAGGTAGCGCGCTCTTCGCGTGGCACTTCGAACATGGGCTCCTTCTGGAATCCGAACATGCCGGCCAGGATGTTCGAGGGGAACGTCTGCACCTTGTTGTTCAGCTCGCGCGTGGCGGTGTTGAAGTAGCGGCGTGTGGCGGCCAGCTTGTTCTCTATGTCGCTGATTTCATTCTGCAGCTGCAGGAAGTTCTGGTTGGCCTTCAGGTCGGGATAGGCTTCGAGCGACACTTTCAGTCCGGCCAGGGCGCTGCTCAGCTGGTTCTCAGCCTGAATCTTGTCGTTGATGCCCGTAGCGCTCATGGCAGCGGCTCGAGCTTCCGTGACGCGGGTCAGCAGTTCCTTCTCGTGCTGGGCATATCCCTTCACAGTGGCCACCAGCTGCGGAATCAGGTCGTGACGCTGCTTCAACTGCACGTCAATGTTGGCAAAGGCGTTCTCGCGGTTGTTGCGGAGCTTCACCAGACTGTTGTAGATGCTGATGCACATCAGCACAAGCAGCACGATGACTGCTACGATAATGATAATTGCTGTCATACTGTCTTTTCTTTTTGGGGTTATACATCTATTATTAATCTGCAAATATAGTGCTAAAGTTTGGCACTGCCAAAGCTTTTAAGTTTTTTTGTAAAATAAATCCGGTCGCAAGGCCTTTCAGCGCCTGCAACCGGACTTTTATGGATTCATCAAGCAATTTCTTTGCTATTTCATGCGACGCAGCACCTTTTGGTAATAGCGGTCTGTAGCTCTCACGCTGTAGTTTGGTCCGCCATTCCACGAACGTATAGCCTTCTCGACGTTGTTCGTTTTGTTGTACTGCGACTGAATCAGAAGGAACATCTCTTTCGATTTCTCCACATCGTAGCGATCGGTCAGCGCATAGCGCTTGCTGCTGTTTCTCGCCTTCAGGATGTTGTTGCACTCACGTACCAGGATGGGAGTAATCTGCATCACACCTACTGAGTTCCCACTCACGGCATTTGGATTTCCTTCGCTCTCTACCAGAATGATGGCCTCCATCACGTCGGTCCAGTCAAACTGTTCTGAGTCGTCACCTTCATTGGCAGCCCCGACACTTAGGGGCATCAGGGTCAGAATCGACAAGCTCAGACATACATTCTTCACTAATCTTTTCATATTCTCTTATCATTTAGGGGCTTTGCCAAGGCCCGAGTTTATATTCTATGCTCTCTTTTCTTCTCCTCCCGAGAAGAGCAATCATGTTATTAAAGCGGGTGCAAAGGTACTAAGTTTTGCCCGTAGTACAACCATGTGGAGCCTGTTTTGTGCGCACACAACGCCGCTTTGTTGATTTACGTCAAGAAAAGGGCCGTCTCGGCCATCCTGGCAAAGCGGGCTTCGTTCGGCCCCGCTTTTCTTCGTAACTTTGCAGCTGTATTCAAGGGGTGCTCGCACTTGCGGGCTGAGATGATACCCTCTAAACCTGATGCGGACAATGCCGACGCAGGGATGGATAGCCGTCATTTTTCCCCCCTCTTTTGTTTAATTTAAAGTATTAAAAGAGAATGAGAAAGATTCTTTTGCTGTTGGCAGTGACCACGGCAACAACGGCGGGCGCGCAGGATGCCGACTCGCTGAAGATGGAACATTTGCAAGAAGTCGTAGTGAGTGGCGTTCGCACGCAGAAGAACGCGCCCTATGCCGTATCAAACTTTCGTAAGCCCGAGCTGAACCAGCACTCCACCACTGGCCAGGAGCTGCCATTCCTCTTCGCCCGCACGCCCGGTGTGCTGGCCTGGAGCGAGAACGGACTAGGCACGGGCACCACCTACATGCGCATTCGTGGTGCTGCCGACTCACGCATCAATGTCACACTCGACGGCATACCCCTCAATTCGCCCGAGGACCAGTGCGTGTTCTGGGCCAACATGAACAGCTATGGCTCCCTGCTGGGCAGCGTGCAGATACAGCGCGGCGTGGGCACCTCGACCAATGGCGACG
>CAMNJH010000124.1 GCA_946541275.1 uncultured Prevotellaceae bacterium | reverse complement strand
GGAAGTCGGGCATGGTGATAATCTTACCCATCTTGTTGATGAGCAGCTGATAGAACGGCACAAACAGCCAGCCGAGAATCAGGATCATCCAGCCCTGCATCTCCCAGTGGGCCATGCCCACGCCGTCCTTGGCACCCGTACCGGCCAGACCTACGAGGTGCTCCGAGCCGATGTTGGCAGCAAAGATTGCCATACCGATTACGTACCAAGGCTCACCCTTGCCAAAGAGATAAGCCGACGAGTCTTCGCCCTGCTGGGCTTTCTTGTCTTTCCAGATGGCGTACCATACGGCTGCCACCACTCCTAACAGACCTACGACCAGAACCAACCAGTCAAGCCAGATAAATTCATGTGAACTCCAGTTCATGATTATTGTTTTTTGTTTACAGTTTATTCGTTTAGGAAAAGATTATTTTACGGTGAACCTGTAGGCAGCGTGGCTGTAGTAGGGCTTCTCGGGGGTTACCACGGGGCTGGGCCACTCGGGATGATTGGGGCTGTCGGGGTACTTCTGGCTCTCCAGGCATACGCTCACATACTGCGGATAGTGCTTTCCGTGCTTGCGGGCAACATTCTCCTCGCCCTGAATGCCCTGGAAGTTGCCGGTGTAGACCTGCACGCCAGGCTCGTTGGTGAACATTTCCATGAAGATGCCTGTCTTCTCCGACCACAGCGTAGCGCAGGGCTCGCTCTCAGCATTCTCTAGTCTATAGGTGTTCAGGCACCAGTTGTGGTCGTAGCCACCGTTGGCATTCTGAATCTGGTCGAATTCGGCCTTGATGCCAGTCTTGATGGCGCGAGCCTCGCGGAAGTCCATCGGGGTACCCTCAACGGCGCGCACTTCGCCAGTGGGCATGTACGAGTCGTCAGCCACGGTGAAGGAGTCGGCATTGATGCTCAGCACCTGGTCGTAGCCGGGCTGCTCCATCTCTCCACTCAGGTTGTAGTAGTTGTGGTTCGTCTGGTTGATGATAGTGGGCTGGTCGGTAGTGGCCTCCCAGGTGATGTCGAGCGTGTTTCCATTCACAATCTTGTAGGTCGTGACGGCCACCACATTGCCAGGGAATCCGTTGTCGCCGTCGGGCGAAGTGATCTGCAATTTGATGCAGTTGTCGTTGGCTTCCAGCACTTTGTACACCTTGTTCATCCAGCCAGTGGCGCCACCGCCGTGCAGACAGTGGTTGCGGTCGCCAGAGTGCAGGTCGTTCTGCGTCAGCTGGTAAGTAGAGTCGTTCAGGGTGAAGCGACCCAGATTGATGCGGTTGGCATAGCGGCCTACGCTTGAACCGTAGTCGGTGGAATGGGTCAGGTAGTCGTTAATGTTGTCGAATCCCAGCACGACGTCCACCAGCGAGTCGTTCTTGTCGGGCACCATCAGCGAGACGACGCGTCCGCCGAAGTTGGTGATGCACACCTCCATGCCCTTGTCGCCTTTCAGCGTGTAGAGCTTCACGGAGTCACCATCGATTACGGTTTCAAACTTGGCAGGGTCAAGGCCCGATGCCGTCAACTGAGGCTCAGCTTTCTGAGCGCCATTGCATGCTGCAAAAGCCAGCGCCATGGTGAATCCGGCGCCTAGCAGCGATACTTTTGATGCTTTCATTTTTGTTGGTTTTAAGTTATGTTTTAAGTTGTGTTCTTGATTTTGGGTGTAAAGTTACACATTATTTTTGATACAGCCAAATATATGGTGAAGAAAAATATTTTCAATACACTTTTTAACACGAGCCTTCTATCCGCACGCGTGATGGACAAAACTGCGCAATATTTTTGGCTGAGTAAAAAAAATGTAGTACCTTTGCAGTCGTATGATACAAGTAATAGTAAAAGACACAGAGCTCAGCCAGGCTGCATTGGAGGGGATGGACGTGTTCCTCCAGGTTTTCATTGATGCCATCCGCCAGGCCATTGGTGGCGGTGAGCCTACTGAGGAAACCATGGCCCAGCTGAATGCCGACCAGATGACGCTGCTCTGCTGGGACACGCTCCACACGGAAGTGATGAGCGGCGGCTTTGTCCAGCTCATTCATAATGGCTATGGGCCCTTCATCTTCAAGAATCCCTTTGCCAAGGCGCTGAACAAGATGTGGCACATGCGCGAACTGTCGAAGAGACTGTATGAGGTGCACACTTTGTGGCTGGAAAACCGCGAGGAGCTGGAGAAAGACTGCACCGACGATGAGTTCATGGCCCTGTTCGAGCGCTTCCCCCAGTTTGACGACTACGATGACTGGTTTGTGGAGAACGAGGAGGAGCTGGTGGAGCAGATTGCCCGCTATGTGGATGAGAATATTGAGAAATTCGCAAAAGTAGAATGAACAAGCAGGAACAGGAGCTACGCAAGAAGAGCCCCGTACAGATAAAGAACCGTAAGGCCTCATTTGAATACTTTTTCATAGAAGAGTTTACGGCAGGCATTGTGCTCACCGGAACAGAGATCAAGTCCATCCGGGCGGGAAAGGCCTCGCTCGTGGATACCTACTGCACCATCATCCGCGGCGAGCTGTGGGTGAAGGGCATGAGCGTCAGCCCCTATTTCTATGGCTCTTACAATAACCACGAGCAGAAGCGCGACCGCAAGTTGCTGCTGACCCGAAGGGAGATTAACCGCCTGGAGGCTGCTACCAAGCAGACGGGCTACACCATCGTGCCCACCTTGATCTTCATTGACCAGAATGGGCGAGCAAAAGTCGACATCGCCCTCTGTAAAGGCAAAAAGGCCTTCGACAAGCGCCAGACCTTGAAAGAAAAGGAGGACAGGCGTGAGATGGACCGGGCCATGAAAGACTTCCGACATTAATTTTTGTTTATGACAATCCTTGGCCGCCAGTGGCCATTCGCGTGAAAAGGAAATGGGTATTCAGACTATTGTAAAGCAGAGGGTGCTTGTTCTTGATGGGGCCATGGGCTCTCTCATTCAGGAGTATGGGCTGGCCGAGGACGACTTCCGCAAAGGCATAGACTGCGACGTGCCCCAGAAGGGCAACAACGACGTGCTGAACCTCACCAGGCTTGATGTCATTGCCGACATTCACGAGCGCTATCTGAGGGCTGGGGCCGACATCATCACCACGAATACTTTCAATGCCAACAGCATCTCGCAGAGCGACTACCACCTGGAATCGCTGGTCAGGGAGATGAACCTGCGTGGCGCCAAGATGGCCCGTCTGGCTGCCGACAGCTTTTCCACGCCCGACAGGCCCCGCTTTGTGGCGGGCTCCATCGGCCCTACCAACAAAACCTGCTCCATGTCGCCCGACGTGGCCGATCCTGCCCGCCGCGAGCTCACCTACGACCAGCTCTTCGCTGCTTATACCGAGCAGGTGGAGGCTCTGATTGAGGGTGGGGTAGACCTGCTGCTCATTGAGACCATTTTTGATACGCTGAACGCCAAGGTGGCCATCGATGCCGCCATGCAGGCCATGGAGCGCATGAACAGGCAGCTGCCCATCATGCTCAGCGTGACCATCAGCGATGCCGCCGGGCGCACCCTGTCAGGCCAGACCCTTGGGGCCTTCCTGGCTTCCGTGTCCACGTTCCCCATCTTCTCCGTGGGCCTGAACTGCTCGTTTGGAGCCCGCCAGATGAAGCCTTTCCTGGAGGAACTGGCCCAGAAAGCCCCCTTCTACATCAGTGCCTATCCCAATGCCGGACTGCCCAACGAGCTGGGCCTCTACGACGAGACCCCCGAATCCATGGCACCTCAGATTGCTGAGTTCATTGATGAGGGGCTGGTCAACATTGTGGGCGGGTGCTGCGGAACCACCCCCGACTTCATAGCCCGCTACAAGCCGCTGCTGGTGCAGGCTGGAGATGAGGAGTCGGCCGTGGGCGATGGGCGAGCAGTACGCTGGAAGCAGCCACATGTGCCGGTTCCCCAGAGCAATTCCCTGTGGCTTTCGGGCCTGGAGCTGCTTGAAGTATCCTCCCATCTCTCATCTAGCACCTCTCAGCGTCCGTCGTTCACCAATGTGGGCGAGCGCTGCAACGTGGCCGGCTCGCGCAAGTTCCTCAGGCTGATCAAGGAGAAAAACTACGATGAGGCACTGTTGATAGCCCGCAAGCAGGTGGAAGACGGTGCCATGGTCATCGACATCAACATGGACGACGGTCTGCTTGATGCCCGCGCCGAAATGACCCACTTCCTCCGGCTCATTGCCGCCGAACCCGACGTAGCCCGGGTGCCTGTGATGATTGACTCCAGCGACTGGCAGGTCATCACTGCCGGCCTGAAGTGCGTTCAGGGCAAGAGCATTGTGAACAGCATCTCGCTGAAAGAGGGCGAGGCCGTCTTCCTCAGTCACGCCCGCGATGTCAAACGCCTGGGAGCCGCCGTGGTGGTGATGTGCTTCGACGAGCAGGGACAGGCCACCAGTTTTGAACGGCGTATCGAGATAGCCCAGCGCTCCTATGACCTGCTGACGAAGACGGTGGGCATTGCCCCGCAGGACATCATCTTCGACCCCAACATCCTGGCCATTGCCACAGGAATGCCTGAGCACGACCGCTATGCACTCGACTTCATCCGTGCCACCCAGTGGATTCGCCAGCACCTGCCTGGCGCCCATGTCAGCGGTGGTGTCAGCAACCTGTCCTTTTCGTTCCGTGGCAACAACTATCTTCGCGAGGCCATGCACGCTGTATTCCTCTACCATGCCATTCAGGCAGGCATGGATTTCGGTATTATAAACCCCTCAGCAAAGGTTACATACGACGAGATACCCCATGAGCAGCTTCAGGTGCTGGAAGATGCCCTCCTCTGCAGACAGCCCGACGCCGCCGAGCGGCTGATGGCACTGGCTGCTGAGACGGCCGATTCTGCCGTGCTCCAGCCAGGCAGCCCCGTCGGGGAAGCCCAAGCCACGCCAACTTTGAGCGTTGAGCAGCGGCTGCAAGAGGCGCTGATTCGGGGCAACGGCCAGAACCTGGAGGCCGATCTGAAGGAGGCTTTGCAGAAGTACGACCGTGTTGTCGACATCATTGAGGGCCCGCTGATGGCAGGCATGAACGAGGTGGGGCGCCGCTTCGGCCAGGGCAAGATGTTCCTGCCGCAAGTGGTGAAGACCGCCCGCACCATGAAGCAGGCCGTTGAAATATTGCAACCCTACATGGAGGCTCCCCGGCCGTCAGCCGATGGGAGTCCGCAAACGGCACCATCTTCATCCAGGACAACCCGTAAGAAAATACTGCTGGCCACGGTGAAGGGCGATGTTCACGACATTGGCAAGAACATCGTGGCCGTCATCATGGCCTGCAATGGCTACGAAGTCATCGACATGGGCGTGATGGTGCCCGCCGCCCAGATTGTGGAGAAAGCCCAGGCAGAGCATGTCGACATGATTGGCCTGTCGGGCCTCATCACACCCAGTCTGGAGGAAATGGTCAACGTGGCCAAGGAGCTGCGCCACGCCGGGCTTGACATCCCCATCATGATTGGCGGAGCCACCACCAGCCAGTTGCATGTGGCCCTGAAGATTGCCCCCGTCTACGGTGGGCCGGTGGTATGGATGAAGGACGCCTCGCAGAATCCCATCGTGGCCCAGCGGCTCATGAGCGACGGCCAGCATCTGTCGGCCGAACTCGACTCGGCATACGCGCGGCTGCGTGAACAATATCAACAAGAACAACAGCAGTTGCTCTCGCTCGAAGAAGCGCGGCGCAACCGACCCAAACTCTTTGAACAGTAAACCTATGGAACGCATCATCAACAACATCCTTTTCGATCTTGGCGGCGTAATCATCACGCTTGACCAGCAGCAGAGTGTGCGCCGCTTTGAGGAACTGGGCCTGAAGGATGCCCAGCAACGCCTGAATGCCTATACGCAGGAGGGTATCTTCGGCGACCTGGAGGGGGGCCTCATCGATGCCGAGACCTTCCGTCGTGAGCTGAGCCTGCTAGTGGGCCGCCAGGTCACCCATGCTGAGTGTGCCTATGCCTGGCAGGGCTATGCCAAGGAGGTGCCCCAGCGCAACCTCGATGCCCTGCAGCGCCTGCGCAGTGAGGGCTACAGGCTGTTGCTCCTTTCAAATACCAATCCCTACATGATGGAGTGGGTGAACTCAGCCGACTTCGACGGCCATGGGCATGGCGTAGGCCACTACTTTGACGCCCTCTACCTGAGTTACGAGATGCGGTTGATGAAGCCCGCCGAGGAAATCTTCCTCCGCGTGCTCATGGCCGAGCAGGTGCCGCCATCGTCGTGCCTCTTCATTGACGATGGGCCCCGCAATGTGGCCACGGCCAGCCAGGTGGGCCTGAACACCTTCTGTCCTGAGAACGGGGCTGACTGGACTCAAATAATTTATCAATATCTAAGATGAAAAAACTAATTACCTTTGCCATGTTGCTGCTGTTGGCCATGAGTGCCACGGCGCAGCCCAAGCGTGAATTCCGCGGTGCCTGGATACAGTGTGTGAACGGACAGTTCCAGGGCCTTTCTACACAGCAGATGCAGCAGACGCTGAGCTATCAGCTCGACGAGTTGCAAAAAGACGGGGCCAATGCCATCATCTTTCAGGTGCGCCCCGAATGCGATGCCCTCTATGCCAGTACGCTGGAGCCCTGGAGCCGCTTCCTCACAGGTCAGCAGGGCAAGGCACCCCAGCCCTACTGGGACCCTCTTCAGTGGATGATTGAGCAGTGTCATGCCCGCGGCATGGAGCTCCATGCCTGGATCAATCCCTACCGTGCCAAGACCAAGGGCACCACGTCGCTTTCTGTGAACCACGTGGCCATTCAGCATCCTGAGCGCTGCTTTGACTACGACGGACTGAAGATTCTGAACCCTGGCATTCCCGAAAACCGCGACTACATCTGCGCTGTGGCACGCGACATCGTCACACGCTACGATGTGGATGGCATTCACATGGACGACTACTTCTACCCCTATCCCGTGGCAGGCGTGGCCATACCTGACGAGAACCTGTTCCGCCAGAACCCCAACGGGCAGCAGACCATAGGCGACTGGCGCCGCCAGAATGTCAACTTCTTCATCAAGCAGTTCTATGAGACCGTGCACCAGGCCAAGCCTTGGGTGAAAGTGGGCATCTCGCCCTTCGGCATCTATCGTAATAGCAAGAGCTCGCCCATAGGCAGTCAGACCAACGGCCTGCAGAACTATGATGACCTCTATGCTGACGTGCTGTTGTGGGTGAACAACGGCTGGCTGGACTACTGCGTGCCCCAGGTGTACTGGGAGATAGGAAACCGCGCTGCCGACTATGACATATTGGTGCGTTGGTGGGCGCAGTATGCCTCTGCCCGCCCGCTATATATCGGTGAGGACATTGAGCGGACGGTGAAAGCACGTCATCCCGCCAATCCCGAGCGCCACCAGCAGGAAGCCAAGCAGATTATTCGCGACCAGCTGCCCGCCGTGAAGGGCTCCGTGCTGTGGTATGCCAAAGCCGCTGTTGACAATGTGGGCAACTATGGCACCATGCTTCGCCAGCAGTACTGGCGTCATCCGGCCCTGCAGCCAGAGATGCCCTTCCTCGACAAGAAAGCACCCAAGAAGCCTCGCGCGGTGAAAGCGCTCTGGACCAACGACGGCCCTGTGCTGTTCTGGACGGCTCCCAAGGGTAAGCAGTGGGGCGACGTGGCCACCCGCTATGTGGTCTATCGCTTTGCCAAGAACGAGGCCATCGATATTGACAACTCAGCCAAGATTCTCACCATCACCGACCAGACCTTCCTCAAGCTGCCCTATGTGAACGGCCAGACGCAGTACACCTATGTGGTCACCGCACTGGACCGGATGCAAAACGAGAGCAAGCCTGTCAAGAGAACGGTGAAGCTGTAGGTGGCTTTGACTACGCGCGCACGCGCGTTAATAATAGAACGAAAAAATGTGCTACAAGTGCTACAGCCGCTTTTAACTGCATGTAAATCAGTGCGTTGTGGGTGCATTTTCCTTTTTGAAAAATGCTACTGGAAGTGCTACTGAGGTAACATCCATGCACCTGCACAATATTGACGTTTTGTGCAAAAATGAGACATAGAGAAAAATGAAAGTTTTCTTTTCTCTATGTCTCATCGCTTTTTTTCAGAATGGCACCGACTTTTTTTCATGGGGCGTCGACTTTTTCCAAAACGGCGCCGACTTTTTGAAAAATCTCGTTGACTTTTTTTCATGGGGCGTCGACTTTTTGGCCAAAGTCATGCTGGGCACTACCTGGTAGCACCTGTAGCATTTTCGGTAGCATTTTCAATTGTTAAAAATGCACCCGGAATCATCAGTATAACAGCTGTTTACATGCGCTGGTAGCACTTGTAGCACATTCTTTCGCGCTATATAACGCGCGTGCGCGCGAGAAGTGAGCTCTTTTTCTATATGAAAGGATAAAATAAGGTCTTGTTATTTTTGTGATTCTACTTTTTTGCCTACCTTTGCAAAGTATTATGGAGTGCTGAGTGATAATATGGATAATATATGTGATTTTAGGATTTTTGAAAGTAGTAATGCGATAGAGTAACTACTCAGTCATGTGTACATGACTGAGTAGTTTACTTGTGATAGTTTATTGAATATATTCCGTAGTTATCTTACGGATGGTCACGGTGCCGTCGCTATGAGTTGTCTTCATGACCACGATGCCCTTCTGAGCCTTCTCCAGACGTCGTCCGTCGGTGGTGAAGAACTCCACT